>ONNU01000148.1 GCA_900319255.1 uncultured Eubacteriales bacterium | reverse complement strand
GAGTCACACTTGTCTTAACGTATGTTGTTGAAATGCTGAACATTCCCAATCAGCTTAGTATACTCTGATTTCAAACAAATAGGGGGGCGTCAGCCCACCTCTTGTGGTTCTCCTCTTTTGTCCGCAGCGGCAAAGCCGCTGCCCCCCCGGAAGAAGTCAGCGGAAAATAGAAGCCAGGGTATAAAGAATAACTCCCGGATCAAAGTACCCGTTTGTCAGCCCCCCCGGCACAGAACCACTTTCGACCGCTCACGATAGTAATTATGCCCAAATAAGCGTCAGAATAATTAGAGAATGTGATGATAAGAGATGACTGAATAAAAAAATTGGACATTTGATTTATTTTATTTAAAAAATATATGGATTTTTCTTGAAAAATATGTTATTATCTATGGTGGTATTTAGTTTGACTTTATCAGATACTTGGTTTCTGTAAAAGGAAGCCGATAAAAAAGCATCTCTCAGATAGTATGTAGGGATCGCTTATAAATTGTTTAAGGGAGTTTTATGTATGAAAGAGAAAAGAATGATATTTGTTACATCTCCGCCTGCGTGCGGAAAAACCAAGCTTTCTAAAAAGCTTGCTAATGCGATAAAGCATATCGTGTATCTTGATAAGGATACGCTTATTCCCCTTTCAAAGCAGATCTTCGCTGTTGCAGGACAGCCCTATAACAGAAGCTCTGAGTTCTTTGAAAAGGAGATCCGCGATTATGAATATGACGTTATAATGGATCTTGCCTTTGAGGCTATCAAATATGAGGATCTTGTAATGGTAAATGCGCCGTTCACAAGAGAGATCCGTGATAATGATTATATAGCAGCCCTCAGAGAAAAGCTCAAGGCATATGATGCAAAGCTTACCGTTATCTGGATCGTTACCGACCCGGAGGTATGTCATCAGAGAATGATTGACAGAGCTTCCGACAGAGATACATGGAAGCTTGAAAACTGGGAGCTTTATCTCGGCTCACTCAATTTCAATATCCCCGAAAATCTCAGGGATCCCGAGGATGAATACAGCCTTCTGCTTTATCATAATTCTACAGATGAGCTTGCTGCAGAATCCTTTGAAAAGCTCATGGGCTTCTTCGGACAGTTTGAATGATCGGCACCGGTCACGGCAAATAATAAATAAAGAGCGGCTTTGGGGCGTTTTACAAGCCGAAGCCGCTTTGCTTTTAGGATGACAGAGGACGGACGGTATACAGGCGGATCGGATCATCTGCTGATGCCGGATGGCAGGCTGTAAAGGGACAGCGCTTCTTCATCCCATACAGAAAAAAGCTGCGGCAGGACGAGGACTTGAAAGCAGGACTGCGGCAGATGAGTGAAAGGATAAGATATAATGCTTAGAGAAAACATTTACCGTACAAAATACTGCGGTGAGCTTAGAGAAACAGATATAGGAAATGACGTAAGAGTTGCGGGCTGGGTGGAGAATATCCGTGACCACGGCGGCGTTATGTTCCTGGATATCCGGGATCATTACGGAGTTGTGCAGGTAGTAGTACATGACGAAAAGCTTCTTGAAAATATCAATAAGGAATGTACCGTTACCGTCAGCGGCAGGGTCACAAAGCGTGACGAGGATACCGTAAACCCCAAGATCGCAACAGGTACGGTAGAGATCCATTCCGAAAGCATAGTTGTTTTGGGAAAGGCTCCCCAGTCCCTTCCCTTTGAGATACAGACCTCCACTGAGGTAAAAGAGGACGTAAGACTGAAATACCGCTTCCTTGACCTCAGAAACCGTAAGGTTCATAATAATATCGTAATGCGCGCAGAGCTTATCTCCTTCCTCAGAAACAAGATGACGGAAATGGGCTTCCTTGAGATACAGACACCTATCCTTTCATGCTCTTCACCAGAGGGCGCAAGAGATTATCTTATCCCCAGCAGAAAGCATAAGGGAATGTTCTACGCTCTGCCCCAGGCACCTCAGATCTTCAAGCAGCTTCTGATGGTATCCGGCTTTGATAAATATTTCCAGATCGCTCCCTGCTTCCGTGATGAGGACGCAAGAGCAGACCGCAGCCCGGGGGAATTCTATCAGCTTGACTTTGAAATGGGCTTTGCAGAGCAGGAGGATGTTTTTGCAGTAGCAGAAGAGGTGCTTTACGAAACCTTTAAGAAGTTCTCCCATAAGGAGGTCTCAAAGCCTCCGTTCAGAAGGATCCCCTTTGCGCAGGCAATGCTTGACTACGGTACAGATAAGCCGGATCTCCGCAATCCCCTTATCATAAAGGATATCAGCCCAATGTTTGAGGAAACAGATTTTGCACCGTTCCGCAAAAAGTGCGTTCGCAGCCTGAATGTCCCGGGCGCAAGCGCGCAGTCAAAGAAATGGTTCAAGAATATGGAGGAGTTTGCTCTTTCCATCGGCATGAAGGGTCTGGGCTATGTCAAGGTAAGAGATGATCTGAGCTTTGACGGTCCTATTGATAAGTTCCTCAAAGAGGGCGACAGAGAAAAGCTTATTGAGATCAACGGTTCAAAAGCCGGAGATGTCATTTACTTTATAGCTGACAGCGCAGACGCTGCTCCGAAGCTTGCGGGTCAGATCAGAACAGAGGTAGCAAACCGCCTGGATCTTATCGACAAGAGCCGCTTTGAGCTTTGCTTCATCACTGACTTCCCCATGTTCGAGCGTGACGAGAACGGCGATGTCATCTTCACCCATAACACTTTCTCAATGCCCCAGGGCGGTATGCAGGCGCTGCTTGAAAAGGATCCCTGCGAGGTTCTTGCATATCAGTATGATATCGTATGCGACGGCGTAGAGCTTAGCTCCGGCGCAGTAAGAAACCATGATCTGGATATTATGATAAAGGCATTCGAGATCGCAGGCTATGATGAGGAAACCCTGAAAGCCAAGTTCAAGTCGCTTTACACAGCCTTTAAATACGGCGCTCCGCCCCATGCAGGCATGGCTCCCGGGCTTGACCGTATGCTTATGCTTCTTGCAGAGGAGGAAAATATCCGTGAGGTCATTGCATTCCCCATGAACAGCAATGCTCAGGATCTGCTCTTAGGCTCTCCCACAGAGGTAACAGAGCAGCAGCTCAGAGAAGTGCATATAAAAATCAGATAAATAAAAGTAATTGATCGCCGCTCCGCAATCAGGCGAAGCCGGAGCGGTGATTTTTTATAACAGCGCCCGCATCGGGTTGTGAAAAATAGCCCCGGATGATAATAAACCGGATAATTGATCTGAAACGGAGGTTAGAAAAATGAAGATAAGATCAAAAAGAATTTTTGCGGCATTCATTGCTGTAATGACGCTTATTTCCCTGTTTTGTCTGCCGCTGAGCGTAAGGGCAGAGGGAGAACTGTCGGATGACGGAAAGATGAATCTTGATGTTGTATTTGTTGTTGACGCCAGCGGCTCGATGTTTTATTCCGACCCGGATAATATAGCATCGGATGCGCTGAATCTGCTTGTTGACCTTTGCGACGAATCCTGCGGCATCGGCTTTGATGTATATACGCAGAAGATCGTTGCGGCTCAGGGTATCACACCGGTAAGCGATAAAAAGAAATTCGCTGAGGTGAATAAGCAGCTGAGAAGCATCAAATATGACCCGGTGGGCGATACGGATATCGCTCTCGGTCTGACAAAGGCAAAGAAGATCTTTGACGCCAATAAAAACAGCGATAAGAACAGGAAAAAAGCTATTGTACTTCTGAGTGACGGTAATACAGATCTTCCCAACGGTCCGAGAACGGTCGCGGAGTCCAAAAAGGAAATGGAATCCACCCTCAGCGAGCTTGCAAAAGCAGGTATTCCGGTCTATGCCATCGGTCTTAATGCAAACGGTTCTCTTGATAAGAAGGAGATAGATAATATCACCAAGAAAACCAAGGGTAAATCCTATGAGACCAATACCTCCGATAAGCTTTCCTCCATCGTTTCAGATATCTATGCTGATATCTATAATATCGGCGGAACCGACCTTCCTATCAAGGATGACGGTACTGTTGATATCAAGATCAAGGATAACAGCGTATTCTATGTAAATGTAATCATCCGTTCAAGACTTTCAAGGGAAGAGCTTAATCCCACATTGAAAGACCCCAAGGGCAACAGCGTAAAGCTTGACGGACAGGAAAATATCAAATTAAGCTCCACCTCAGCCTATACTATGCTGAAGCTTATCAATCCTATGCCGGGCACATGGGTGCTGCATCTGGATCACGCTACAAAGGATAACTGCAGTATCAGACAGCTGGATTTCTATTCCGTTTATGTAAGCCAGACTGTAAGAGAAAAAGCGGGCTTCGGAGAAACGGTCAGCGTCAAGGCTTCTCTGAATGACAGCAAGGGCGTTGTAAATGACGAGGATCTTCTCAAGACCATCAAAATGACAGCTGAGATCAAAAGCAAGACCGACAGCACAACACAGAAGCTGGAGCTTACCCCCGGTGAGAACGGTGTGTTTGTAGGAGAATTCGTTCCTGAGACAGAGGGCATATATGTTATCAAGACAACGGCTGTTTCCGATAAATTTGAAAAGCAGAGCTCAAGCTCAAAGCTGACCGTAGGAGGAGAGGCCAGCGTGATACTGGAAACATCAGAGGACGACCTCGATTATCAGCAGGGCTCTGATCTTTTCGGAATGATAATCAGAATAGTTGCCATTGTTATCGGCGTAATAATTATAATAGTGGTGATTGTTGTTGTAATAAGCGTTGCCAGAGCGGCAAAAGAAAAGAAGGTAGTGACCACCTTCCAGAACGAGCGTCCGAAGGAGGAGCCTAAGCCCGCTCCCAGACCTCAGCCCAGACCCCAGCCTGTCGAAACGGTAAAGAAGGGTCCGGAGGCTACCGATCCGGATTATGTTGATATTCCTCTTTATGAGCATGACGCTCTGGAGAATCTTATCAAAAAGGGTACGGATGACGCCTTCTCTACAAAGGGCGCAGATGAATATAGGTCAGACGCTTCTCTTGAGGCTCTTATCAAGAAGGGCGCAGATGATCCTTTCCAGGCAAAGAGTGAGGATTATAAGATCGACGAAAACCTTGCTTCACTTATCAAGACCGGCGGAGACGGACTTGAGGGCGTAGGAAAAGAGGAGGAATCCTATGATGACTACGACGATGAGGATGGCGAGTATGACGATTACGATGATGATTACGGTGACGACGATTACGAGTAATTGAAAAAACAGAGCTTGTGCCTCCTGACGGCGGTGCAAGCCCTGTGTTCATAAAAGGAGGAAGAAATATGGTAACCAAGGAAGAGATAATGAAGATCGCTATCCTTTCCAAGCTTTCCGTAGAAGAGGATGAGATAGATAAGCTCACAGAGGATATGAGCGAGATCATCTCCTTTGCGGATACGATCAATAATGCGGCGGATATAGAAAGTGATTTTGATAATATCAATAATCTCTCCAATGCATTCAGGGAGGATGAGGTAGTACCCTCGCTTCCAAGAGAAGAGATACTGAAAAACGCCAAGGACAGCGATGACGGCTGCTTTATGGTAAAGAATATAATGAAATAAGGCGGTGAGACCCATGAGTGAAAGTAAAATATCACAGCTTCATGAAAGCCTTGTGAATAAGGAGATTTCATGTAAGGAGCTGACGGAAAAATACCTGTCAGCAATAGATAAGGATAACGAGGCGCTTAATGCCTATGTTACCGTAACACCTGAAACTGCTCTTGAAACAGCAAAAAAGGTGGATGAAAAAATAGCAAAGGGCGAAAAGATAGAACTGCTTGAGGGTATACCAATGACTCTCAAGGATAATATCTCAACAAGCGGTATCCGTACCACCTGCTGCTCAAGGATACTGGAGGATTATACCCCTATCTATGATGCGACAGTCTGGGATATACTTAAAAAGCAGAATGCCGTAATGCTGGGAAAGACCAATATGGATGAATTTGCTATGGGCTCATCCTGCGAGAACTCCTGCTTCGGCGGAGCTAAGAACCCCCATGATACCGACCATGTTGCAGGCGGCAGCTCCGGCGGCGTTGCCAGCGCAGTAGGCGGAAATATTGCCGTTTACGGACTTGGCTCAGATACCGGCGGATCAATCAGACAGCCCGCAAGCTTCTGCGGTATCGTCGGCATGAAGCCTACATACGGCGCAGTTTCCAGATTCGGACTTATCGCCTATGCATCAAGCCTTGACCAGATAGGACCTATCACTACCAATGTCGAGGATACGGCTATCGTATTTGACGCTATATCACAGTATGATAAAATGGACAGCACCTCTCAGGGCAGAAAGGGCGCTCCGGTCTGCGATACGCTTAAAAATGATATCAAGGGCATGAAGATCGGTATTGCAAAGGAATATTTCGAGGGCATCCGTGACGATGTAAGACAAAGCGTTGAAGAGGCTGTGGAGGTCTATAAGTCACTGGGAGCCGAGATCGTTGAATTTGAGCTTCCCTCACTGAAATATGCGCTGCCGGTATATTATATCATCGCCTGCGCAGAGGCATCCTCGAACCTGGGACGCTATGACGGTATCCGCTATGGCTATAAGGTGGAGAATTACAGGGATGTCAACGATATGATAAAGAAAACCAGAAGCACAGGCTTCGGTGAAGAGGTAAAAAGAAGAATACTCCTGGGAACCTATGTTCTCAGCTCCGGTTATTATGACGCTTACTATAAAAAGGCTCAGAACCTCAGAGGTAAGATCGTTCAGGATTTCAGAAATGTATTTACAGGCTGCGATGTCATCCTTGCGCCTACAGTTCCTATGACCGCATTTGAAAACGGTCACGCTGTCAGCGATCCGGTTGAAACATACCAGACCGATATCTGTACCGTTCCGGTAAATATTTGCGGACTTCCGGGTGTATCAGTACCCTGCGGCTTTGACAGCAAGGGACTGCCCATCGGAATGCAGCTTATCGGAAACAGCTTTGAGGAAGCAAAGATCCTCAATGCAGCATGGCAGTACGAAAATGAAGCAGGAAAATTCAGATCATCCGATTTCGGAGTAAAGCTCTGAGCTTGGATCAAACCTGCAGATGAAAGGAAGATAACGAATGAAATATGAACTGGTCGCAGGCTTTGAGACTCATGTTGAGCTTGCTACAAATACAAAGATTTTCTGCTCCTGCACCACCGAATTCGGCGGCGAGCCGAATACACATTGCTGCCCTATCTGTATCGGACTTCCGGGAACACTCCCGAAGCTGAATAAAAGGGTAGTCGAATATGCGATAAGAGCAGGACTTGCAACAAACTGTCAGATAGCAGAGATATCCAAAATGGACAGAAAGAACTACTGCTATCCTGACCTCCCGAAGGCATATCAGATATCCCAGTATGATAAGCCCCTTTGCGAGCATGGATATATCCAGCTTTCAAACGGCAGAAAAATAAGAATACTGCGCATACATATAGAAGAGGATGCCGGTAAGCTGGTACACCGCAGAGGAGATACACTGGTTGATTATAACAGAGGCGGCGTTCCGCTTATCGAGATAGTTACCGAGCCTGATTTCAGAAGCGTTGACGAGGCAAAGGAATATGTTGAAAGACTTCAGCTTATCATGCGCTATATAGGCGTATCCGACTGTAAGATGCAGGAGGGCTCCATGCGCTGTGACGTAAATATCTCCGTCCGCCCGGAGGGCAGCGATAAGCTGGGTACAAGAACAGAAATAAAGAATATGAACTCCATAGCCTTTATTGCTAAGGCAATGGAATATGAATACAGCAGACAGGTGGATCTTATCGAAAGCGGCGAAAAGGTCGTTCAGGAAACACTGAGATATGACGATGTGAGCAATACCACCTCCAGCATGAGAGGCAAGGAGGATGCAAACGATTACCGCTATTTCCGTGATCCTGACCTTGTTACAATAAACGTGCCGAGAGAAATGGTAGAGCAGATCCGCTCTGAGCTTCCCGAGCTGCCGGATGAAAAGAAGCAGAGATATGTTGAGGAGCTGGGACTTCCGGAAACAGATGCTGCGCTGCTGACAAAATACAGGAATGTCGCTGAATATTACGAAAAAGCAAGCGAGGGTACAAAGAACCCTAAAACAGCGGCTAACTTCATCATAGGTCAGATATTCCGCAGCGTTGAAACAGAGGCTGAAAAAGAAGAATTCAATGTCAGCGTTTCTGCTGAGAACCTGAATGAGCTGATAAAGCTTCTTGACGGCGGAAAGATCAGAATGAATCTTGCAAAATCCACACTCGATAAGATGATCGAAACAGGCAAAAAGGCAAGCGAGCTTATTGATGAAAGTGATATGGGCGGACTTGATGAAAATGCATTGATGGAGCTTTGTAAGAAGGCAGTTGAGAGTAATCCGAAGGCTGTGAGCGATTATCTTGCAGGTAAGGAGAAGGCTGTGAAGGCTATGGTAGGATTTGTTATGAAGAATAGCAGAGGCAAGGCTGACGCAGCGCTGGCAGAGCAGAAAATCATTGAAATGATCAAGGGTTAAAGCTTCGCCAGCATTTGGGGCGGCGGGAGAAAAGAATAAAAAAAACTCACCCAACCCAAAATCCGGACATTTTCAAAGCACATCCAAAAAAGGCAAGCAGCAAAATAACTACCCAAATCAAACAATCCGAAAAACTCCCTGATAAACAACCACATCAAAGCGGCGGGCATTTCCCCGCCGCTTTGATCGTACTATACAATAAATTGTACACCTTCACGTCGGCAATAATTCAGAAAGCTTATTAATTTTGTTGACTAATAAAGAGAAATTTAGTATAATGTAAAAGGCTGAATTCAGATGAGTGAGTTCGGCTGTTGGAGCGCTTCCGGTGCTGGGTTGCGCAGTAAGTTTGTCATTTTCCGGTTTTATTGAAAGAAGTTGAAATGATGAAGCCAAAAAAAATAATCGGCGGATTTTCTGAAAAAATGCAGAATATGCTGAATAAGGATAATGAGGAGATCATCAATAAAAAGCAGAGCATAATTATTCTTTCCGGGATAGGAGTGCTTGTAGCGGCGCTGATCGTGACCTTTGTATTCCTGACTATAGGCGGCGGTTCAACAAGAGGAGAGCTGAAGGGTGATAATACAGTGAAGGCTGAATCATCGGACAGTGCGATTGCTATCACCATGGATGAAAAAAGCCGCGATCCTCAGTATGAGAAATACGGCGATCTTTCAAGGATCGTAATAACTATGAAATTCGGGGAGAAAAAGGAAAAACTCGATATCAAGAAGATCTCAGATATGGTAAATGTATCAAAAAAGGATAACGTCAACTATGTCTATGAGCTGAAAAAGGATAAGATCAGGGAGTATGCTTATGATCTTGCAATGAGATATAATACTTTTAAGTCAAGCGTTCAGTTCACTACCCATAGCGGGGAAACAGAAGAGCTTATGAATAACAGCTTCGGCTGGATCCTGGATGAGGATTATTCGGCAGAAATGATAGGCAAATATATCCTTGGCAAAAAAAGCGTTACTGTTGATCTTACCGACAGAAGCAATGAAAGCGATAAGTGGTGGATGAGAATTGCCGGCAGCTACGGAAGCTGCGATGATTACGGTAATTCCTACGCAGAGGTGAGTATCGACAGCCAGTATATGTGGGTGTATAAAAACGGCGAGATCGTGCTTGAGGCTGATGTCGTGACCGGTAATCCGAATACCGGCAACGATACTCCGAAGGGCGAGTTCCGTATCACCAATAAGGCTAAAAACGCTACCCTTTATGGTATCGGCTATAATACACAGGTGGCATACTGGATGGCATTCGCTGACGATATAGGCTTCCATGACGCTGACTGGCAGGAGGAATTCGGCGGCGATGTCTATCAGGAGAACGGCTCTCACGGATGCGTGAATCTTCCCGTGAGCGTTGCTGAAAGTCTGTATAATATCGTTTATATAGATATGCCTGTGTTCGTATATTAAGACACGGCTTTGAGTTTCTTATAGTGAACGGCAAAAGAATATTTACTTAGCTGTTTTTCTGCAAACATGATTGTACAGTCGATGATCGAGTAAAGTCAAAATAGTAATGACTTTTGCTATAATTGTATAATAATGACTTTCCCGGGAGCTTTTCCCGGGATGTTTTTTTGTTTTTGGGTAAAATAACATACCCGTTCTGATGACCAGAATAGCACAATTGTGAG
>ONNU01000010.1 GCA_900319255.1 uncultured Eubacteriales bacterium | reverse complement strand
TTTATGAATTACAGGACAGTAACCCGGACAGGCAATTCTCTTATAGAGGTTAAACGCTCAAAGTTCATCGGTATAATTCAGCCCGTATCGTCGGCAGATGAAGCGGAGGCTCTTTTGCGCTCCGAAAGGAAAAAATACCATGATGCCAAGCATCATTGCAGCGCATACATCATAAGGGGAGCCGGAGGCGCCCCTGACATAGTCCATTCCTCGGATGACGGAGAGCCTTCCGGTACGGCAGGGGCTCCTATACTGGAGGTTCTTTCGGGTGCCGCATTGAAGGATGTCTGCCTTGTAGTCACCAGATACTTCGGAGGCACACTCCTCGGTACCGGCGGACTCGTCCGCGCCTATACCGATGCCGCCAAGTCGGCTCTTGAAGCCGCAGAAATATCCGAAATGGTACTCATGCAGCAATTCAGCGTTACTTTTGATTACAGCTTCACCGGTTCCATAGACCACTATATCCAAAAGCATGACATCTCGAGGCTTGATGCGGCTTATACCGACAAAGTCAGATATTCCCTTGCCTGTCCCGGGGATGCATATGAAGGCATAAAAAAAGAACTCGTGGATCTCACAAGCTCCGCAGCAATAATAGAAAAAGGCAGTGAGGTCTATACCGCTGTACGGATCTGATACAGCCTATGCGGCTTTCCCTTCAGACGGAAATGCTGAGTATACACTGATCAGATCAGCGTTTTCTTAATTCCGCTTCCCGTACCGTATAGCCCCCTTCGGACATACCGTGCCGCATTGGGCACACATAAGACAAGGCTTGCCCCAGTCGGGCTTTCCCTCCACCATCCTGATATGGCCTGTCGGACATCTCCTGTAGCATTCACCGCAGCCGTCACACTCCTCGGTCGCATAGAAATTATCCGCCATTCCCTTAATCTGTATTTTCTTTTTCGGATTAAAAAAATCTCTTATCGCTCCCATGAAGCTTACCTTTCTTTTTTCTGACGTCTGCAATGAAGCAAAGCCCGGAGGCCGTATACAGCCGTCAGCAGATAGTAGGGCAGGTAGATGATCAGATATCTGGCCTTTGCCTCGAATAAAAGCTCAAACATAAACAGCAGGATGAGGGAAAGCATCACCGCATAGATCGTCCCATCTTCCCGATCTCTTTTTTCCGGGGATATAAAAACCGATGCCGCTATCCCGCATAGAATCCCAAGGATAAGTACCGTGATCCATATTATCTGCAGGATCTGTGCATATTTTCCAAAATAAGCCCCGTCAGTCCGGATAATGCTCCACAAAGGCTTCGTCACAGCGGTTTCGGGCACATTATCGATATCCTCCAGCATCCTGCCGGCAAAGAAATCACCGTCTACTCCCCATGCAAAAAGGCCGTCACTGAAATTAACCAGGGTTTTCTTCATTGAGTGAACCGCCAGCCCTGCCGCTCCATAGTTTTTTATTCTCTCATATGCCCGCTCCATGTCGGCTCTTCCCTTTTCTGCCGGCGTATCGTATTCATCCGTATAGAGCGTATCTTCATCCGAATACGCCCCGTCTGTTTCACTGTTAAGCCCCATCATGAAATAATGCGGCATACCGAAGCTTTTGCTGCCATCAGTTTCTATCCCCATCGACGGTATCAATACCGATTTTATCATAAATGCAGACAGCAGCGTCAGCATAGCGCAGGATAAAAGAAATATCATCCTTTTCACCGGCCTTTCATCCTTACCTTCAAAGACATAAAGGACAAGAACAGCCACAAAACTCAATGCTATCTGAGGTTTAATAAAATACCCCAGTGATGCAAGGACTGATAAAATGCATGAATACAACAAGAAAGAACCTGCCTTCTCTTTTCCCGCATGCATCCTTTGATACACCCGCAGCAGCAAAAGGGGGACGATCATGCCGGTTTCATCCGAATAAGTGATGATGAACCACGGAGACAGGGCTATCCATATCTCGTAAGCGATCAGTCCGAGATATGCCGTGACGGGATCCTTTGTCATGTCTTCAAGTATCCTGAAGAAAATAAAGGCCGATAATGAAGAAAGCACACACTGAAATATTACAAGAGCAAGAACGGATTCCACACCGAAAAGTCCCGTTAACCTGAGCACTGACAGATATATCCATACAAGCAGGAGATTATTGGGATGATTTGAAAAATAGGCAACCCCCGTGTCCTCCGGATTTCCGTGGAGAACCCCGTAAGCACCGTACAGTATGGCCGCCGGATCCCAGTCTGAAAAAAAGAATCCACCGATACAGATGATGAGTGCAAGCAAAAAGAAGACTAAAAGGGTAACGCATATTATGAGCCTCTTATGCGTGATAAAAGCTTTTTCAAAACGGCCTCTGGTCATCACAACCAATGCACAAAGCAAAGCCGTAACCATTATTCCCAACAGCGCGTAAAGCAGGTTCGGCAGGGGAAGCTCTCTTTTTATATAATAATCAGTACTCCCTGCCGCAAAAAGCAGCAGGGAGACTATCATCAGCTGTATCAGTATGAATGCTGCAGAGACCGTTCTTCTCAAAAGCACCTCGCATGCGCCGTTTTTCTTACCAGCCGGCTGCGCCGTAATGGCTGTAGTGATTGGCTACATCTGCCTTCTCGCCTTCACTAAGCTGATTCCAGCTCTTGCCTATGGTCTTGCTGTAGCCATGTGAATTCCAGTCGTTCGCTATCTGTGCCTCTGTAAAATCATAGCTCTTATACTTGCCGGCCGATACCACAGGAGCGCTCGCTGCTGCTGCCGCTGCTGCTGCCGCTGCTGCTGCCTGTTGTGCCGCCTGCTCCGTTGCCGCCTGCTGTGCCGCTGCCTGCTGATTTGCTGCCTGCTGTGCCGCTGCTGCCTGCTGCGCCGCTGCTTCCTGAAGAGCCTTTGTCGCGGCATCCGCAGCAGCAGTGTCCGATGCCGCAGCTGTTTCAGCCTTTTTCTCTTCGGTCTTTTTCTCCTCAGCCTTTTTTTCTTCAGAAGCTTCCTCTTTCTTCTCCGGCTTTGTCTCAGTCAAATACTCCGATTTGACATAGACGATCTCTCCGTCATCATTTTTTATACGATGCCATTCTTCGGATTTACCGGTTGCCGTTA
>ONNU01000069.1 GCA_900319255.1 uncultured Eubacteriales bacterium | reverse complement strand
TAAGTCGTTTTCAGAAAAGCCAATGCCTTTTCCATAAAGCTTCTGTCAACAGCGTCAAAAACAAGAATAGCTTTATTTATAAATGTATCATCAAAGCCCTTTTGCTTCATATACATTTTTGTGCGTTCAATATACCGGGCATTATATTCATTAGTAAGCGCATAATCATCAAGAATGGTGGTTTCATCGGCTCCCAGCGCAGAAAGAATAAGCATTGCAGCAACACCTGTTCTGTCCTTTCCTCCGGTACAATGCCACAGCACAGCCTTATCCGGTCCGGCAGAAAGCAGTATACGGAAGAATTCTGAAAATGCCTTTTTACCCTTATCGCAGCTGAGAAACCCGATATACATATCATCGTTCATCATGCCCATTTTATCCGCAGCGTCGGCTAACTGCGCAATATCCGCTGCTTCCATACTGATCCCATCCATATCCCCCATGATCTCTTCTGGGATATATATTACATCAAGATGTGTATTCTTTACGCCTTCGATCGTAGGATCAAAGTCATCCATGATCTCCATCGGCATACGGAAATCTACAATATCTCCTACATGATATTGCTCTCGGAGAATATTTATTTCCTCATCGGTGATATCTGTCAGCTTTGCAGTTCTGAGCAAAACTCCGCTCTTTACGTTTTTGCCGTCCTTAACAGGATATCCGCCCAGTTCTCTTGCATTACGCACATTTTTAAGTAATATTGATTGTTTCATGCCCAAATATTCCCCCCCAATAATCCTTTTTCAAAATCACATTCCAACAGCGTCCATCATCTGCTTCAGTCCGCCCATTATCTGTCTGGAAAGCGTATCCTTATCCACAGCAAGCTCTCTGTCTGTTCTCAGGATACCATACAGGAATTTTATCGTTCCGAAGAACCTCATTCTGAAAGACAGAGCGCTGACCTCTTTTTCATCCATTCCCTCAAAATATACTTCTTTGAATCTTGTCCAGTATCTTTTGGATTCGCTGGCGTTCATACCCAGAAGCCACATGGATGTTTCATCAGATGATGATGTGATATCATGTGTAGTAAACATCCCGGCAAGATCGACAGCAGGATCACCTACACAAGCATCATCGACATCAATAAGAAGAAGGTCGTCACCCTGAACCATGATATTATTGGAATGGAAATCCTCGTGAACAAAAGTATTTCTCCTGACAGCGAGCTTATTTACTGCGTTTTTGATCCTTTCAGCATCCTCTGCCGGGATCTTATCCTTGACCGTATCTATCCAGTTTATTACAGATTCATATGCCTGACCATAAACACCATCTTCAAATTCGGTGGAATGGAGCTTTTTCAGAAGCTTTGCTGCCTTTTCAGCCCAGTATTCAGCCTTATCAGGATCTTTATGTATGGTTCTGCCCAGAGTATTGACATTAAGAAGCTCATAAACTACGCCGAAGCAATCCCCTGCCTTTACTACATCGTAGGAAATAGCGCAGGGAATATCATGCAGGAAGGCTGTCTGGCTGTTTGCTCTGCTCTTCTGGACATAATCCTGTGTTCTTCCGTCGTAAAATACCTTTACGATGGTTTCTTCATCAATACGATAGACAGCGCCGTTTCCGCCTCTGCCGATCATCTGAAGCTTTGAGATATCTATTTCCCTGAGTGCTTTTTTGACATTGAGTATCTCTGTAAAACCGGTAACATCAAATATTTCGTAGACATCACTGCAGACATTATTCACGGTTACATCTCCCACAGCTTTTGTAAGCTTCAGCAGCACACGCAGACCTGCTGATGATATATAATTCAGCTGAGAAGCATCTATCTCTTTCGGAAGCTCTTTCATAATCTCTTTTTCAAATTCCGCTGCATTTGATGTGTCGATTTTTCCTTTGATCTGGTACATTTTGATTACCTCCTACGATAAAAATTCAATTTAGTACGAACAATCTCAAAAAGCGCATTTCTTCACCCATCAGACTGCTCTTTTTGTGTTACATATATTATAACACAATCCCCATAAAATTCCAAGCCCGGCGGCACCGGCGTGCCGCCGGTGTCATGTTCGCGTTGTAAGTTATGACCATGCAAGCCTTTTCCCTCGCGATTGTAAGATTGTTCTATTGGCT
>ONNU01000189.1 GCA_900319255.1 uncultured Eubacteriales bacterium | reverse complement strand
GGCGGCGGTACCTTCGACGTGTCCATTATCGAGATGGGCGACGGCGTACAGGAGGTTCTTGCAACAGCAGGTAACAACCACCTGGGCGGCGACGACTTCGATCAGAAGATCATTGACTGGCTCATCCAGAGCTTCAAGAACGATAACGGCATCGACCTCTCAGGCGATAAGACAGCTATGCAGCGTCTGAAGGATGAGGCTGAGAAGGCAAAGATCGAGCTTTCAGGCATCAGCTCAGCAGAGATCAATATTCCCTTCATCACAGCAGATGCTACAGGTCCTAAGCACCTTGACTATACTCTTACAAGAGCTAAATTCAACGAGCTTACAGCTGACCTGGTAGAAAAGACAATGGGTCCTGTTCGTCAGGCACTTTCAGATTCAGGTCTTGCAATCGGCGAGATCGACAAGGTTCTTATGGTCGGCGGTTCTTCAAGAATCCCCGCTGTTCAGGAAGCAGTAAAGGGTCTTATCGGCAAGGATCCCTTCAAGGGCATCAACCCCGATGAATGTGTTGCTATCGGCGCAGCTATCCAGGCAGGCGTTCTCGCAGGCGACGTTCAGGGTCTCCTTCTCCTCGATGTTACTCCCCTTTCCCTCGGCGTTGAGACACAGGGCGGCGTAATGACAAAGATCATCGAGAGAAATACAACTATCCCCACAAAGAAGAGCCAGATCTTCTCAACAGCTACCGACAACCAGACACAGGTTGAGGTTAATGTTCTCCAGGGCGAGCGTGAATTTGCAAGAGATAACAAGCGTCTCGGTATCTTCGTACTTGACGGTATCGCTCCGGCAATGAGAGGCGTTCCGCAGATCGAGGTAACATTTGATATAGACGCAAACGGTATCGTTAACGTATCTGCAAAGGATCTGGGCACAGGCAGAGAGCAGCACATCACTATCACCTCCAGCACAAACATGAATAAGGATGATATTGAGAAGGCTATCAAGGATGCTGAGCAGTATGCAGCAGAGGATAAGAAGCGCAGAGAAGAAGTAGACAAGAGAAACGAAGCTGAAAACCTCGTTTACGCTGTTGAAAAGCTCCTCAGCGAAAACGGCGAGCATATCGCTGACAGCGACAAGGATAACCTCAACACAAAGGTTGCAACTGTCAAGACAGCTCTTGCAGGCACAGATATGGATGCTATCCAGTCCGCTAAGGATGATCTTCAGAAGGCAATGTACGCAGTAAGCGAGAAGCTTTATCAGGATGCCGCAGCTCAGGGCACTGCTTCACAGCAGGCTCCCCAGACTGACGACAACGGCGTATACAATGCTGATTTCAAGGATGTTGACGATAACTGATCGTATCAGCAGATTTATATACACCAGTAAGGAATCGGGCAGGCTCTTCGGAGTCTGCCGGATTATAACTCGTGGATTTTTAACCGGGGTGGTATAACTTTGGCAGATAAAAGAGATTATTATGAGGTACTCGAATTACAGAAGGGTGCGTCTGATGACGAGATCAAAAAAGCATTTCGTAAGCAGGCGAAAAAATATCACCCTGATCTGAATCCGGGTAACAAGGAAGCTGAGGCTAAGTTCAAGGAAGTGAACGAAGCCTACGAAGTGCTTTCAGATAAAGATAAAAGGGCAAGATACGACCGTTTCGGATTTGCGGGTGTAGACCCCAACTACGGCGCAGGCTCAACAGCCTACGGCGGAGGAAATCCCTTCGGTCAGGACATAGATATCGGAGATATTTTCAACAGCTTTTTCGGAGGCTTCGGAGGAAGAAATCCCCGGAACCAGAACGCCCCCAGAAAAGGTTCGGATGTTGAAGCAACTATTTCCATTACATTTGAAGAAGCCGCAAAGGGCTGCAAAAAAGAGGTCACATATCCCAATGTGGAGACCTGTAAGGATTGTAACGGAACCGGCGCATCAGAGGGCACTAATATGAAGACCTGTCCCGACTGCGGCGGTAAGGGTCAGGTAACTACCCAGAAGCGTACACCCTTCGGCGTTGTACAGACTTCCACAAGCTGCGAAAAATGCCGCGGCAAGGGTAAGGTCATTGAAAAGCCCTGCCCCAAATGCTCAGGCGTGGGCAGGATCAGATCCCAGAGAAAGGTCACAGTCACCGTTCCCGCAGGTATCAGCCAGGATCAGATACTCAATATCGGAGGTCACGGCAACAGCGGCTATAACGGAGGTCCCGCAGGCGATCTTCATGTTTACGTAAATGTCAAAAAGCATGAGATCTTTGAACGCAAGGGTGACGACGTATGGTGCGAGATCCCCATCACCTTCACACAGGCTGCTCTTGGCCATGAGGTCGTTGTACCGACCCTTGACGGCAAATCAAGCTATCAGGTACACCCGGGTACACAGCCCGGAGATATCTTCAAGCTCAAGGGCAAGGGTATCCAGCATCTTAATTCCAGAGGCAGAGGCGACCAGTATGTAAGAGTCACCGTTGAAGTCCCCAGGAATCTCTCCGAAGATCAGAAAAAGCTCCTAAAAGATTTCGATAAGAGCTGCTCAACAAAGAACTATCAGAAACGCTCAAGCTTCTTCGATAAGGTAAGGAGTCTTTTCAAGGACTGATGCTTTGCTTTCCCCCGCTTTTACAGATATTTTGATCGTTTCGCTATGCAGATAATCACAGCAAAACGATGATCCGATATACAGAAGGCACCGTCAAAGCGTAAGATATCGCCCCGGCGGTGCCCTATTGATATATACCCGGATCTGTGACACTCAATGGCAGAATCCGACAAAACCATTGTATCTATGCGAATCTTCATAAATTATTCAGCATTATTATAATCACCCGGAAGGTGCATCCTTCAGTCCCGGTTTAACCCATCAGTCATCCGCTTTCCCGTCCTTATGTAATAATGCAGCAATACCAGATCATAACTGTAAAAGCTGGCTTGCTGCGGGAGATAAGGAAAGGGTATTGCAAAAGGGGGACTCCCCTTGTGGTTTCCACCTTTTGACTCACCAGAGCTGAAATACTGATGAAGCATAACTCACGGAAAAAGCTGTTTAATGAAATGATATGTTTTACCGCATAAACACAAATGATCCAGGCTTTATATCAGCTGTTTTTTCTTTTCCGGAAGGAGGGTCAAGAATAATGAAAAAATCAATACGACTTACAGCTATGGTCTTTGCGGCAGCGCTTGCCCTTGCAGGCTGCAGCAGCAATAATAAGGATACATCCTCCGATGCATCCGACGCGTCACAGACCTCTGCTGCAGAAAGCGCAGTAACACCGCCGGCATCTCTTCCCGAATTCAGCGACCACGGCATCGAATATCAGATGCTGGTCACTACAAAATCAGCCGCAAAGGAAGAGCTTCTGAAGGGTTCATGGATGTATCCAACGAACGTAGCCTTCGGCAAGGATGACGGAAAGGATGTAATGCCGGATGCAGATAAGGATGCATGGTATTACGGTTCAAGCATATGGTTCAATGATGACGGCACAGGCATACTGACCATAGGCGGCTATGACAGCAC
Source organism: uncultured Eubacteriales bacterium (assembly GCA_900319255.1). Classification (GTDB taxonomy): domain Bacteria; phylum Bacillota; class Clostridia; order Oscillospirales; family Acutalibacteraceae; genus UBA1213. Next base: position 12,155 of record ONNU01000189.1, on the reverse strand, counting down.
TATCAGCTATACTATCAACAATGACTGCACCATCAGTATCGTAAGGGGCAATCCCCAGGTCAATGAGCTTTATGCAATTGGTCAGCACGAAGAATTCGGCACTATACTTTATTCAAAGGAAGATCCGAATGTAATTTTCTATCAGGCTGTGTTCTGATAAAACCGTATCATTTCAAGGAGGTCAATATTATGGGAATGACAATGTCACAGAAAATACTTGCCGCTCATGCAGGGCTTGACTCTGTAAAGGCAGGACAGCTTATCGAGGCTAAGCTCGATATGGTTCTCGGCAATGATATTACAAGTCCCGTTGCTATCAATGTTTTTAATGATGCAAAAGCATCCTCGGTCTTTGACAATTCAAAGATCTCTCTGGTCATGGATCACTTCACGCCCAATAAGGATATCAAAGCTGCTGAGCAGTGCGCTCAGACAAGACGCTTTGCTGATAAATACGATATAAAGAATTTCTTTGATGTAGGTCAGATGGGCATAGAGCACGCGCTTCTTCCTGAAAAGGGTCTTGTAGGCCCCGGAAGCCTTTGCATCGGCGCAGACAGCCATACCTGCACCTACGGCGCTCTCGGCGCATTTTCCACAGGCGTAGGCTCTACCGATATGGCTGCCGGCATGATAAGCGGAAAGGCATGGTTCAAGGTTCCCTCCGCTATTAAATTCGTTCTCACTGGCAAGCCTGCTGCTCATATCAGCGGCAAGGACGTTATCCTGCATATCATCGGCAAGATAGGCGTTGACGGTGCTCTTTACAGATCAATGGAATTCTTCGGCGACGGTCTGCAGTATCTCAATATCGACGACAGACTCTGTATCGCAAATATGGCTATCGAAGCAGGCGCAAAGAACGGCATTTTCCCCGTTGACGATATCACAAGAGAATATATAAAGGATCGTTTCCAGGGCGAGGCTGTAGAATTCACCGCAGACGATGATGCTGTATATGATGAGGAATATGTAATAGATCTGTCTGCGCTTCGTCCCACAGTAGCTTTCCCCCATCTCCCCGAAAACGCAAGAACCGTTGACGAGATCGGCGAGACAGAGGTAAAGATCGACCAGGCTGTTATCGGCTCATGCACAAACGGCAGGATCTCCGATCTGAGAGCTGCCGCAGAGATACTCAAGGGCAGAAAGGTCGCAAAGGGCGTTCGCTGCATCATTATCCCCGGCACACAGAATGTTTATCTCCAGGCTATGCATGAAGGTCTTTTCGATATCTTTATCGAAGCCGGAGCTGTTGTATCCACCCCCACCTGCGGTCCCTGTCTCGGCGGACATATGGGCATACTCGCAAAGGGCGAGCGCGCTATCTCCACCACAAACAGAAACTTCGTAGGCAGAATGGGTCATGTTGAATCCGAGGTATACCTTGCAAGCCCCGCAGTAGCAGCAGCAAGCGCAGTCACCGGATATATCACCGACCCCGGAAAGCTCTGATTCCACAGACTGCATAGAGAAAGGATGAACATATCATGAAAGCTCATGGAACTGTACACAAATACGGAGATAACGTCGATACAGATGTTATCATCCCCGCAAGATATCTTAATACAAGCTCTCATAAGGAGCTTGCATCCCACTGCATGGAGGATATCGACATAGATTTTACAAAGAATGTAAAAGAGGGAGATATCATGGTAGCTGAAAAGAATTTCGGCTGCGGATCTTCAAGAGAGCATGCTCCCATTGCGATCAAGGCTTCCGGCATCAGCTGTGTTATCGCCTCCACCTTCGCAAGGATCTTCTACCGCAATTCCATCAATATCGGTCTGCCGATACTTGAATGTGACGCTGCAGCAAAGGAGATCAAGGCCGGAGATGACGTTGAGGTGGATTTTGATACAGGCGTGATCACTGACCATACCACCGGAAAGACATATCAGGCAGAGCCGTTCCCGCCATTTATTCAGGGTATTATCAGGGACGGCGGTCTTATAAACCATGTTACAAAGGGCTGAGTCAAAGCGGTAATTGTAAAAGTTTCGCCAGCCTCGCTGCCGGACAAAACCGAACAAACTAACTCTAATGAAAGTCCTTCGCACTAACCATTTCCCCTTTCAGTCATAAGCTTAGAATTTTACCGTAATACTCCCTCCGTCACGGCGTTCCGCTGTGCCACCTCTCTCGGGGAGGCAGAAGAAGAGAATAACGAATAGTGAATAGAAAAAAATGACTGACGGACAGCAAAAATGAAAAAGCCGGTGAATCCAACAATTCATCGGCTTTTCTTATATCACTGCATTTTTCCATAAATTTACCAGTAAAGCCCCGATCTCCCTATCATTTCCCAGTAATGTGAGATAATCTATCATTATATAAAGAAAATAATATAATAGCTCCGAAAATATAACCAAAAAATCTCAAATAGCATAAAAGCTTTCAAAAATCACTTGCAATTTTGGTTTAATTGTGTATAATAGTGTTAAGATGTTTTTTATTGCCATTTTACAGCGGGCTTTTTATGGAAATTTTTTGTATATATAGCATAGTGCTTCCGGTATGAATTGGTGATATGGCATGAAACAGTATTGCAGGGAAAAGAGGTGCTACCGTATGAAGCTACGGGTCTCAAAAATAATATTCGCTCTGTTTGCGGCGGCGCTTGTGTTTTTTCAGAGTATCAGCGTTTCGGCTGCCAAGCTGAAAATCGGCTCGGTGGAAGGTCTGCCGGAAAAGCTTGTTGTTCTTGATGACAGAGGACAATCCGTCAGTGAAAACGGCGAGTATTTCTTTGAAGTCGAGGATATGAAGGCAGGAGAGACCTATACAAAAAATATCCAGCTCATGAACCTCCGCGAGGATGCCACATATGCTATCTTCTTCAATGCAGAGCCTCTTGAATCTCACGGAGAGATAGATCTCGAGGAAGAATGTAAATGTGATATTCGTCTTAATGATAACCTTGTATATACAGGCAAGGTCACAGGCGAGGGCAATCCGGATATCAGAGAGGAAGCTCTTTCTCTCGGATATTTCCGTCCCGGCGACAGCAAGGTGCTTACTGTGGATATCACATGGGTAGACAGCGGAGCAGGCGGCGCTATAGACCACGGCGCAAGAGTTGTGGATCATAACGGCACTTCCATAGTGCGTGAGGAAAGCGGTAAAAAACATATCAGCGGCGAGACCCTTTTTAAATGGATCTTCACAGCCTCCGTTATTGAATCCTATGAAGAGGAAAGCGATTTCCCCAGCATAATCTCCGAGCCGGAATCAAGCGATTCTGACGATTCACATTCAACCAGCACCGTAAGTGAGCTTAGCAATCAGGGCAGTACAACCTCCGGCGGAGCAGGATCAGATCCCGGTAAGCCTTCCGTTCCCGGGAAAAAGGGCGGCGGAAATAATATCATTGATTTTGTAAAAACCGGTGATACCATTATTTACATTGCTATCGGAATAGTAACGGTTGCAATGATGTTTATGATTGTGCTTTTCCTTGGCAAGCGTAAAAAAGAGCAGAAGAAAAAGAAAAGCAAAAAATCAGAAAAATAAACTAATAACAAAAAACAGAACTGCCCGTAAACGGCAGCGCTGATATAGAAGTATCGAGCCGTAGTATTTCTGATTTCCGTTCAGAAATACTATGGCTTTTTTGTCATAGTTATTGCCGCAAAAAACATCAAAAAAATTAAATCAGAGGTAACAGAAAATGAATATAAGAAAATTTCAGCCAGAGGACGCGCAGGAGCTTGCGGATGTCATAGCAGAGACACTGCGGACAACAAATATAAAGGATTATTCCCCGGAAAAAATCGAGGATGATATCAAAAATAATCTTAATGCGGAAAAACTTATAGAGCGTTCCCGATGGACAAATTTCTATGTTGTATGTGACGAAAGCAGGATCATCGGCTGCGGAGCGATCGGTCCGTACTGGGGCAGTGAGGATGAAAGCAGCCTGTTTACTATATTTGTGCTTCCCGGATATCAGGGCAGAGGTATCGGACGAATGATAATAGAAACTCTGGAGCAGGATGAATACTTTTTAAGAGCAAAGCGTATCGAGATACCCGCATCTATTACAGCTGTGGAATTTTACAGAAAAATGGGATATGACTTTAAAAACGGCATTGCAGAAATTGATGACGAACAGCTTTACCGTCTGGAAAAGTTCAGATAAAATCGGGGCAGCGTCGACGCTGCAAATCTTGACATTAACAACCACTAAGAGTATATTGTGATATAATTATTTAAAACAAGTCGGTAAGCATGATGTTTGCCGGCTTGTTTTTTGCTTTTATTAAAAAATTCCACATGGATTCCAAATATATTCCCATGAGATTCCAAGACCTCATTATATAATTAATTCACGAAAGAAATAAAATATACTGTCAGCGAAACCGGCTGACCTTATTGTCAGGAGGAACTGAAAAATGAGCAATAACATTTCATCTGCTAAATCAGACAGCTTTGACAAAGAATACTGCGAAAGCCTTAATAAGCTTTACAACGATAATATAATGCTTCATGAGATAAAATGGTTCCTAAATACTGCTTATGACTGGGCATATGAAAATGAAGGCGCAGCTCCTGAGGTGGTGCTGCTGGGCGCTTCAATACCCGAGGAGCTGGTTATTGCTTCGGGCGCTGCTCCGTACTGGCTCATCGGCGGAAGTCTCGGCTCCTGCGCATGGTCTGATGATCTTGTGCCGAGAGATACCGACCCTGTCAGCCGTTCCGTTGCCGGCTATATAAAAAGACCCGAAAGCCCCGATCTTTCAGGCTCCCTCTTCATCATTCCCCTGATCAGCGACAGCATGAGAAAGATAGCCTATGACCTGAAAAGTGAGGGACGAAAGGTCTGCCTGCTTGACGTTCCCCCCGACAAGAATGATAGCTATGCCGCAAAAAAATATTCATCTCAGCTGAAAGCAATGTGCGCTGAAATATCAAAGCATACACATTCCAGGGTCACACGTCGTTCCTTAGTCAATGCAATGAAGCTTGTTTCACAGGCAAGGACAACAATGCGCAGATTCCTCCGCATATCACGCAGCCGCCCGGATATTATCACCGACGCTGCAAGGCTCTTTGTTCTGAACAGCTATTATATGACCCCTGACGCTGACGAATGGATATATCATACTGAATGTCTTATCGGCGAGCTTCAGCATCATGTAGCGGCGACCGCAGGCAGAACAAAAATTTCTCCCTCTGTGATGATCTCAGGCTCTCCGGTGCTTTTCCCGAATTATAAGATACCTTTCCTTGTGAGCGATACAGGGCTTTCCATAACCGAAGCCGTGGACAGCATTTCCATGAAATCAAATGTCATCTATAAGCGGGCAGCGTTATGGGGAAGCCGTGGCAGACTGATCGAAACTATCGCTTCAAGATTTTACAGATATGATTCCAGCTCAGCCTTTGTAAAAAATGACGCATTGTTTGAATATGTATCATGGCTGGTGCAAAACGAAAAAACAGACGGTGTGATATATCATGTTCTCAAAGGACAGATAGAATATGATTTTGAGCTTGAACGCTTTGAGGAAATGCTCTCGGGCTTCGGGATACCGGTTTTCAGGCTTGAGACCGATTATCAGTATCAGGATGTTGAACAGCTGAGGATACGCATGGAGGCATTTTCTGAAATGCTGACCCAGAACAGATATCGCGAGGTGAGAAGAGCGTCATGAAATCCATCAGAAAAATAATCATAACTTCGGTCATTTGCGCAGGTATCGCAGCGCTTGCATATTTTGCATGGATGATACCCTTTTACCAGTTTGAAACAAACGATTTTTCCACAAGCATCGAAAAGATCTTTTCCGCAGATTACCTTGCAACATTGATACCGCTGTTTATTATTATCGGACTGGCTGCGGCAGGGATAATTCTTGTTATCATACTCAGACGGCTGATGGCAAAGACTGACAAAAGAAACGCCCGCTTTGCCGGTGTCCGTACAGGCAGGCAAAGGGGCACCGCTCCGAAGCAAAAGCCGGTTCTGTTCATGATAATACGCTGGATAGTCATGATCGCTTTTGCTTTTGTTATGATATGGGGCGGTCTGATATTCGGAATGCAGATGTCCAGCCTGAGCATACCTGTTCTTTCCTGCCCGTGGAATACAGAGCAGATGACTGAATCCAGCTGCTATTATCTTTCGCATCTGAATGAGCTTTTTGAGCTGCCCTGGCAGAATATCCTGATCTTCTTCGGAAGCACCATAGGCTTTACCCTTCTGCTTGGACGCGCGATCTGCGGTTTTCTCTGCCCCATGGGACTTATCCAGGATATCATGGACAAGATACGCCAGAAGTCCAAAGCCGAAGGCATAAAAATGAATGAAAAAATGTACAAGGCGGTAACGCCTGTCAGATGGTTTCTGGTGCTGGTATTTTCAGGCTTATGCTTTGCGGGAGGAAACTTCTGCAATTTCTGCCCGGCAGTGGCTGTATCGCCCATACTTGCAGGAATGAGCACAAGCCTTTATGTCAGCGGTTTTATCATGGTGCTGGTGCTTATGGGCGGCTTCTTCAAGCGCAGGGCTTTCTGCACCGTCTGTCCCCTGGGAACAATAATGGGCTTTTTCCATAAGATATCCCTTTTCCGCATCAAAAAGGACTGTCAGGCTTGTACGGAATGCGGAGCCTGCTATGAAGCCTGCCCCATGGGGATAAAGATGATCTACACTGAAAGAGGAAAGGCAGACGTTACTTCTGCAAACTGCATCATGTGCGGAGAATGCATCCGCTGCTGCCCGGAGGATAACGCTCTTTCCATGACCTGCGCCGAAAAAAAGCTTTATACATCATCAAGAAAAAAGATCATGTCCGGCTATGATCCTGATAAAAACGGAGGGGCTGAAAAATGACTGTAAAAACAAAGGCTAAGACCCTGAAAGAACGTCAGGACAAGCGTTTTATCAATAAAGAGACCCAGACTGCCGCAAAATATCTGCGCAGACTTGAAGAACTTCCCGGAGCGCCGGAGGGAATGGAACCCTTTTACCAAGCGCTCAGACGCATATATGTTGATATGGAGCCTGCCCCAAAAAAGCCGGGTCAGAAAACCATCGGCACCTACTGCGTGATGACACCGCCGGAGCTGATATATGCAGCCGGCGCCGTACCGGTAAAGCTTTGCAGCGGAAATTATACAGCTTTTTCCATCGGTGACAACGTTGCTCCGAGAGATGCCTGTCCGCTGGTAAAGGCTGTGGCAGGCTTCAAGCAGACGGGACTTATGCCCATTTATGAGGACTGCTCAATGATGGTCATTCCCATAACCTGCGACTGCAAAAAGAAGATCGCCGGAATGCTTTCCGATCAATGCGATATCATGACAATGCATATCCCGGCTTCAAGAGAAGATGAGGATATTGAGGAATATGTAAGCCAGCTTTATGATCTTATGGAAAGCCTTGAAAATGTCACAGGCAGCAGGATAAGCTATGAAAGCCTGTCCGAAGGTTTCCGAAAGGTGGGCTATGCCCAGTATGAGCTGTCAGAATTTATCAGGCTGAAAAAGCAGAACCCCTATCTTATCAGAGGAAGCCACGCAATGGCTGCTCTCAATGCATCAGCCTATATGCCGGCGGATGTCTGGGGTAAGGCTCTTCACAGGGTCAACAGCTCGCTGAAAAAGAGCATTTCAGAAAAGAAAACGGTCACTTCAAAAAAGCTCCCGAGAATACTTCTTACCGGCTCCCCCATCGTATTCCCGAATGTAAAGATCCCGCTGCTGATAGAGGAAATGGGCGGTATTATTGCAGGAGATGAGACCTGTATGGGAGAGCGGGGAATGTGGGATCCGGCAGTAATAACAGACGACAGCTTTGACGGTATGATAAGAGCGCTTGCAAACCGTGCGCTGCGTCCCTGCCCCTGCCCCACCTTCGCAGACAATTCCCAGCGCATCTACCGGCTGAAACAGCTCATAAAGGAAAACCATATACAGGGAGTTATCTATCATGTTTTGCGAGGCTGCCTTGTATATGACTATGAATACAAGCGCATTGAGGAGGAACTGGGGCAGCTGGGGATCCCGGTGATACGGCTTGAAAGCGATTATAACGAAGAGGATATCGAACAGCTAAGAATACGCATAGAAGCGTTTATCGAAATGATAAAGCTCAGGCAGGCGCCGGAAAAAGCGGCAGTGGTGCGCAGGAGCTTCTGAGGAGGATCATCATGGGTAAATATTATATAGGACTTGACGGAGGCTCGACCTATCTCAAGGCTGCGCTTATCGGAAAAGGGCGTGTTATTGATACAATGGTACGAAGCACCGGCATAGATAATGACGGCACTGCGCGGAAGATCGCAGCTGAGCTTTGCAGAAGAAATTCTCTTTCGCCCTCTGATATCGGCTATATCATGGCAACAGGCTACAGCCGGAAGATACTCGAGGTGGCAGATGACGATATTTCCGAGATAACAGCTCATGCCTATGGTGTGCGCCTTACCGCTCCGAAGGAATACCGTCCCGGCATGATAATAGATATCGGCGGACAGGATTCAAAGATAATCTATCTTGACGCTCATTACGGAGTGAAGAATTTCAGCATGAATGATAAATGCGCTGCCGGCACAGGAAAATTCATAGAGGTCATCGCCCAGATACTTGAAACCACCATTGATAATGTGGGACCTCTTTCGTTGAAGGCTTCAAATCCATGTGATATCAACAGCACCTGCGTTGTATTTGCCCAGTCAGAGGTGATCTCCCTTGTGGCAAGAAAATATGACCGCTGTGATATTCTTGCCGGGATGCATCAGTCCATGGCAAAGCGTATCATAAAGATGATGAAAAAATCCGAAAAGGGCGGGGATATCCTTATGACCGGCGGAGGAGCGCTGAATATCGGGCTTCACCGGGCTTTTGAAGAGGAGCTTATGAGGGATGTGTATGTCGCTCAGCATCCTCAGTTCAACGGCGCTATCGGCGCGGCTCTTATCGCAAGCGAAAGGGGCTGAAAAAATGGTTTTCACTGTATTTATGGAAAGTCTTACAGCTGCCGCCTCAGTGGGAATGGGCTGCGGTACCTGCTGCGGCTCGGGGATAAGCACAGCACTGTACGGCTATCTGACCACCCATATGAAAAATCTGAAGCAGTCTTTTATAGGCTTTTTTGATTTCTTTCTGGGGAAGTTCATTGCAGTTATCACCCTGTGCTGCATCGCTTCCGCGCTGGGGAGCAATATCATTGACGACAACGGCTGTATTCTCGGGATAAAGGCTGCGCTTATCGCTGATATAGTAATGCTTCTGATGGGAGTTTGGCTGCTTGCCGGCTGGATCAGGGAACGCCTGGGGCATAAAAGCTGCAAATCCTGCCATGGCTGCAAGGACGGGCATACAAAGGAAAACGGATACAAAAAATCAAACCATGCAGCTCTTATCGGCATGGGAATAAGCTACGGCGCTTCACCCTGCGCGCCGCTTATACTGATGACAGGCTATGCGGCATCACTGCCTATGGGCTATGCTGCGCTTTCAGGAGCGGTCTTTGCAATCGCAAGCACCATCTCCCCCATGCTTTTCATGCTGCTTATTTCAGGTCTGCTTGCCGGAAAGATGTACAAGGAGATACCTCATTATCTGACATGGTTCAGGCTTGGCTGTTATATTCTGCTGATCGCTGTATTTCTGATCAGCCTGCTGCGGGAGGTAAATGTATTATGAGAAAAAAGAGTATCACGGCATTTGTAAGTATTTACGCCGCCTTATGTATAGCCTACGGTGTTATAGGAACAGGAGCGGTCATCAACAGCTTCGGTCAGGATGATATGATAAGCGATGAAACATCCCGTTTTTCCGATAACAGCAGTACATCCTCCGCTCAGGAAAGCTCATCTGTTTCCAAAGCTGAAAGCAGTGCTGCATCCGACACTGAAAGCAGCGCTGCCGTCACAGAATACAGCGAGGAAACTGAAAGCAATAACTCTCCCGATGAAAGCAGCTATGAAGGCTTTTATTATGAAAACAATGATGAAGAAAGCCCGGCTTCTGAAAACGAAGCTGAACCGTCTCAGATCGAACCGGATATTGACAGCGGTCTGACCGAAGAGATCATCAGCGGAGATATCAGCGAGGATGAAAGTCAGGAACAGCTCGAGGATGAATATGTACAGGACAAGCCTACGCTTGAGGATTTTCTCAGAGGTCTGAGATGCAGCGGATGCAGACACAACTGCTCCCTGTTATCCCCCCGCTGCATGAACGGCGCAAGAAAAGCAAGCCAGGCAGAAAGCGAATATTACCAGACCTACGGTACATAACAATATCACAAAGCACCCTGTACGAGTAAGATATGTTCGTTTCTGAGCCAACTATAAACCGCGGCTTAGCAACCTTCGGCCATCATAACGAGCGGAGCAAATCCGCGAACATAGGTGCAGTGTCACATTGGCGGCAGCTCGCCGGGGCAAAAGAGGAGAACCACAAGAGGGGGCGACTGTCCCCTCTTAAGGTTCTCCCTTTTTGAAATCCCCTTTCCTTAACACCCCCGGTGCGCTCCCCCCGTACTTGCTTTTGTAAAATGTTTTAGTTCCTGTCTGACGATTTTAAAAAAATTGACTGGAGCAAGATATGTCTGCTTCTGAGCAAGCAATAAACCGCGACTTAGCAACCTTCGGTCATCATAATGAGCGGAGCAAATCCGCGAACTCGACACCGGCGGCGGTTGAAAAAAGGGATGCGCATATGGTAAAATTAAATTATTACAGGATATGAAGGATGTCAACTCAATGAAAAGAAAAAAGCTTCTGTCTGCTTTGATGGCATTGTCAATGATATTGCCTTTGGCTTCCTGCGGCAGCCCCCAGCAGAACGCTCCTCAGCAAAACACCTCTCAGCAGGAAAGCGCTGATACAGACAATTCACAGCAAAGCAGCGATAATATATCCACTTCCCATAGCGAAAGCTCTGTGCAGGAAAGCGAAGCTTCCGAAGCCTCCGATAACAAACCCGAAAAGCCGTACGCTGACGCAGACCTTGCCGATACCCAGCCAAAGATCGTCTTTGAAAAGGGCGGAAAAAGCTTCTTTGCAAGCAAAATATTCTATTATCTGAACGACGATACAGAGGATTCCGCAGTCATGGTACAGGCTCAGGATTCGTCACCCTCGCATTTTTATACATCTTCAAAAAGTCTCGCTTTCTGCGGCGATGAATTCTATGGTGTCGAACACGGGAGCTGCAATTCTATAATATGGCATGTCTATGCAGATGACAAGGGGACTATGCATAAGGAAATGCTTTATACCCCGGATAAGGTGCTTCCGGCAGCGAAGAAATACTGTGATAAGAAGCTCGCTGACGAGGAAATAAAACAGACAGCTGAATCAGAGCTTGCCGATGAGGTCAGAGGCATAATGAGAGAGGACTATGAAAAGCAATACCCGCAGACCGGGAACTCAACGGATGATCAGCCCTCCTATGAGGAATTCGAGGAAAGCCATCTGCAGGAATATCTCGGCAAATACCGGGCTTCACTGTATCAGAAGCATACGATAATGCTCAGCAGAAATTCTGGTATGATATTACCGACAGGCTTTGCTATAATATCTGTGACCCGGCAGACGGCGGAGACGGATATATCTACGCTTCTCTTTACCTGAACAGAAAGCGCTGCCTGATACGCTTTGCAAAGGACGGCAGCAGCTATGAGATACTCAGCGATATTCTTCTTTCATCCTTCACCATCTGTAACGGCTGGCTGTATTATTACTACAGCGGCGCCGCTGAAGCTGACATTAACGGCAATACTTCATATGACGCAAATCTAAGAGGTATTTATAAAATGCGGCTTGACGGCCGTGAAAAAAGCAAGCTCTGCGGCAATATACCTCATTCAAAATTTACAAGTTCACCGAAAATGCACATTTCCGGATTGAGCTATAAACCCTCAAATGAAAAATACAAATCTTAGCTGCTGAAGCCCGGCTATCTACGGGGATAAGGAAAGGGGTTTCCCCCTTTTAACCCACCAAAGCAGAAATACTAATGAAGCATGGCTCAGGGTATCAAAGCAGAACAGCGGATTTTCTTTTTCAGCCCGCAGCGGAGATGTCAGCTTTACGGATTCAGGATAATAACAGGCATTACGCTTACTCTGTCCTGTTTCTCATTCTGCTTATATTCCTTTCAAATTCACCGCTGTTAAGCCATTCAATAAGAAAGAACTG
>ONNU01000371.1 GCA_900319255.1 uncultured Eubacteriales bacterium | reverse complement strand
GCCAATAGAACAATCTTACAATCGCGAGGAAAAAGGCTTGCATGGTAATAACTTACAACGCGATCTTGACACCGGCGGCACGCCGGCGGACTTGAAAGAAGGGGCGGGATGGGGTATAATCGTAGATGGATGGATCTGCGGAGGGCGGAAGTTTTTTGAAAAAATGTGTAACCTTTCTGCGTGCTGCGGATCATTATTATGAAAGCAAAGGACGGTGACGGTATGCTTGCTGTTTGTATGATGCTTGATACACCTGAAGAAAGAGAAAGCTTTGAGGCTGTTTATCAGGAAAATAAAAATATTATGTATGCTCATGCATATAGTATCCTTAAAGATGTTCCGTCGGCTGAGGATGCTGTTTCGGACAGCTTTGTGGCGCTTGCAAGGAACTTCTCAAGGCTCAGCCTCATGGAGCCCTCCCGCCTGCGCAGCTATCTCATTATTACCGCAAGAAATGCTGCCTACAAAATATATAATAAGCGCAAGCGTGAGGTAAGCACTGACGAGGTGTACAGCGATGATAACGCTCCCGCTGACAAGGAGCTGCATATAAGCGTTGAAAACCATCAGCTTTATAAGGAGCTTTCTCAGATGATAAAACGTCTCGATCCGAAATACGGCGATGTCGTAATGCTCAAGTATTACTGCGATATGAAGGATAAGGATATCGCCGTGTCGCTTGATATCAGCCTTGAAAATGTCAAGGTGCGTCTGTACCGGGCAAAGGCTGCGCTTAAAAAAATGCTGAAGGAGGGTGGATATTGTGACTGACAGGGAATTTGATATGCTTCTCAAAAAAAGCGTGGAGCTGTATGGAGATACCTATTTTGAGAAAGAAGCTCCGGAGCATGATTTTTCATCCGGCTTCAATAAAAAAATGGACAGCCTTATCCGCAGAAAAAACAATACCGCTAAAATAATCAGGATATTTGCCGGCGCAGCTGCCGTGATAGTCATAGGCGCAGCAGTGGGAATATTTGCCATGACCCGGAACAGCAGCTTTAAGCTTCAAAATACATCCGAAGCCAATATTGCCGCAGACAACGCAGCAACTACGACCGATGAACAAAAAAGCACAGCTGCGTCCACTTCGTCTGAAGCCCCCTACACCGAAAGAAACACCGACAAATACGAAGCCGAAAAAGGTCTGACCAATAATATACAAAACGGCGCAGCGGTATCTGACGATCATTCATACAGCACAAAGGATTCCATGGCAGAAGCTCCGGCAGCAGCGCAGGAGGATACTCAGGATGCAGTGGGGGAACAGGCAGAGGATACCGAAAAAACCGACTCAGCCGTCTGCACAGGTATCATCCATAACGGAACACAAGTCAGCGCCGGCAGTGAGACCGCTAAAGCAACATCAAATTATATCTGCGCTCTGATCTCAGGCAGCGGGGTCAGCTATGATACAAAGGAAAACACCTCGCCCGTATCCGATGAGCAGGCTGAATATTCGTTCAGAATCAGCAGCGTTGACAGCCAGCCTGTAGCTTATGATGAAAACGGGCAGCCGTACTATTCCATCACTGTGAATCTGCTTTCCGGCAGAGGAAGTGTGACCTGCGAAGAAAGCGGAGAAACCCGCAGCTTTACTCTCAATGACCCGCAGCAGGTCAGGGATGCGCTGAAAGCCCTTGTGGGATGAAATATATCTGCAAATAATAAAAGGGGCAGCCCGCTCCCGGAAGCATGATTTTATCCGGTAGAGCAGGCTGCCCATAATTCATTATATTTTTTATCTGATCCTGCTGCCCGGTGTTACACCGTCAACAAAGATAACCTTTATATCATCGCCGTCATCAGCCGCAAGTATCATTCCGTTGCTTTCAACACCGCACAGAACAGCGGGCTTGAGGTTTGATACAACGATAACGCCCTTGCCGATAAGGTCCTCGGGCTTGTAATATTTTGCGATACCGCTGGCAACGGTTCTTTCCTTGCCGGAGCCGTCATCAAGAGTAAGCTTGAGAAGCTTCTTTGCCCTTTTGATAGGCTCGCAGTTTATGACCTTTGCAGCCGTAAGCTCCACCTTCATGAAATCCTCGATTCCGATCACAGCAAGCCCCTCGGGCTTTTTCTTTTCAGCGTCCTTCTTTTCAGGCTCAGCTTCCTTCTGACCGCCGATGATCTTATTCAGCTCCTCGATCTCCTTGTCAACATCAATTCTCGGGAAGATGATCTCGCCCTTTCTGACGGTGACATTCTTAGGCAGAACACCGAAGGTTGCCGCATTGTCATAGCTTATATCACTTTCAGAAGCGCCGATCTGCTCCCATACCTTGGGCATTGTTGTAGGCATGAACGCAGAGAGAAGGGTTGAAATAATACGGATGGTTTCCAGAAGGTTATAAAGCACGCTTGCAAGTCTGGGCTTCTTGCTTTCATCCTTTGCAAGCACCCAGGGCGCAGTTTCATCAATATATTTATTAGCGCGGGATACGACCTTGAATATTTCCGCAAGAGCATTATTGAGCTGAGTTTTGTCAACAAATTCGTCAACCTTATCAGAAAGCTCCACAGCGCAGGCGATAAGATCATTGTCAAACTCACCGGATTCTCTGTCATCGGGGAGAGTGCCGTCAAAATATTTGCCTACCATTGCGACGGTTCTGGAAACGAGATTGCCCAGACCGTTTGCGAGGTCGCTGTTGATACGATTTATCATGATCTCATTAGAGAAGGAACTGTCAGCGCCGAGAGCCATTTCTCTCATGATATGGTAGCGGATAGCATCTGCGCCGTAACGCTGACCAAGGATAAACGGGTCGATAACATTACCCAGGGATTTACTCATTTTCTGACCGTTGAAGGTGATCCAGCCATGAACAGCGAGATGCTCAGGCAGCGGAAGCTCCAGAGCCATCAGCATTGCAGGCCAGATGATCGCATGGAAGCGCATGATATCCTTAGCGACCATATGGACATCAGCAGGCCAGTATTTGTCATAGTCATTATACTGTCCGTTATCATAGCCGAGAGCGGTGATATAGTTTGAAAGCGCATCTATCCATACATAGACAACGTGCTTTTCATCGAAGGTAACGGGAATACCCCATTTGAAGCTTGTTCTTGAAACGCAAAGATCCTCAAGACCGGGCTTGATAAAGTTATTGACAAGCTCAGTAGCTCTTGTTTTCGGGCGCAGATAATCCGTTTCAGTCAGGAGCTTTTCGATCCTGTCGGCGAAGGGAGACATTTTAAGGAAATAAGCTTCCTCTCTTGCGTCCTTTACTTCTCTGCCGCACTCGGGGCATTTACCGTCTACGAGCTGGCTTTCAGTCCAGAAGCTTTCGCAGGGGGTACAATACTTACCCTTATACTCACCCTTATAGATATAGCCTCGGTCATAAAGCTCCTTGAATATTTTCTGCACAGACTCGACATGATAATCGTCAGTAGTACGGATATATCTGTCATAGCTGATATTCATAAAGCTCCAGAGATTTTTGAACACAGCGACGATCTCATCGACATATTCCTTAGGAGTAACGCCCTTTTCAGCAGCCTTCTGTTCGATCTTCTGACCATGCTCATCAGTACCGGTCAGGAACATTACATCACAGCCCTGCATTCTTTTATATCTTGCAATAGAATCGCAGGCGGTCGTAGTATAGCAATGACCGATATGCGGGTTACCCGAAGGGTAGTAGATAGGTGTAGTGATATAGAATTTTTCTCCGTTATGCTTATGCACAACCAATTCCCCCTTTTTTCTCGTTTTCAGAAGCCGCCGGTCATCCGCCGGCTTCCGTATATATTCAATATAATATATTCTACCACAATCCTCTCCCACTTGCAAGCACCGCCGGCGCCAGCGTGACGCTGGACCCGTGTTCGCGGGGCAGGTCTGACAAAGCTTTACTTTCGTTCTCGCGTGTTATAGTTTGATTGTAAGGGGGAAGTGGAATTATCCTCAGCCGGATTCTACAAAAACTCCCAGAATTATTTTACACTAACGTCGACGGCAGCGTCGACGCTGCACCCAAAATCGCGGGGGGGCAGATCTGACAATGCGTTACTTTCGCTTCCGCGTGTTATACTTGGATGGTAAGGGGGAAAAAAATCATCAGCCGGCTCCAACGAAAACTCCCAGAAATATTTTACACGAACGGCGGCAGTTAACGTTCATAGTTCATAGTTCAAAGCTCAAAGCTCAAAGAAAATAGTTTATACCCGAATCCGTGAAGCTGACATCTCCGTTGTTGTCTGGAAAGGGAATCGGTTGTTCAACTTTAATGCCTTGAGCCATACTTCATTATTATCGCTGCTTTTGTGAGTCAAAAGGTGGAAATCACAAGGGGTGTCCCCCTTGAGTTTTCCCCCTTTGGGAATCCCCTTTCCTTAACCCCCATGG
>ONNU01000147.1 GCA_900319255.1 uncultured Eubacteriales bacterium | reverse complement strand
GGTGTCACACTTGTCTTATCGTATGTTCTTGAAATGCAGAACATTTTCAATCAACTTAGTATACTCTGATTTTAAACAAGGAGGGGGGCGCAGCCCACCTCTTGTGGTTCTCCTCTTTTGTACGCAGCGGCATTTGCCGCTGCCCTGGAAGAAGTCAGCAACCAAAAGAAGCAGGATAAAAAGAATAACTCCCGATTCCGCTGTTCCGCTTTCATGCCTTGAATCATACTTAATTAGTATTTCTTTGAGTTTTCCCCCTTTTGCAATCCCCTTTCCTTAACCCCCGTGACAAGCCATACTTTAATGACTAAGATTTAGTATTTTTTTCGTTTGAGTATGTTTAAAGCTCAGCTGGAACTGCCCCGCGATTTTGACACCGGCGGCACGCCGGCGGTGTGCTTCTTGAAATTATAACAAATTTCTGCTATGATAATAAATAGATAATTATGACCGTGAACCTGAGTGTAAAATTATAGTCGGCGACTGTACTACTATCGCAGACCGACAAAAAATGCGGCTGATTGATAATTCTTGCTAACACGGGAAAAAGGCTTGCATGGTCATAACATAAAATGCGATTATGTCACCGGACGGGGGTGTCCGGATTTGAATTGTGAAAAGAGGAGATTCATTTGTTAAGATTAAGAAAATATCTGCGCCCTTACATTCCGTTAATATTGCTCGCTATCCTTCTTCTTTTCGGACAGGGTATGTCGGATCTGTTTCTGCCGGGTCTGATGTCTGATATCGTCAATACAGGTATTCAGAAAAGCGGCATTGAGCACAGCGCCCCTGATGCTGTCAGTAATAATGCATTTGAGCTTCTGCTGTCCTTTTCGTCAGAGGATAATGCCGCTGTTTTGAAGGATTCCTACCACAGGGTGGATAAAAATTCCGATGAATACAAAAGC
This sequence comes from uncultured Eubacteriales bacterium, assembly GCA_900319255.1. Lineage (GTDB taxonomy): Bacteria > Bacillota > Clostridia > Oscillospirales > Acutalibacteraceae > UBA1213. The sequence continues at coordinate 4,046 of ONNU01000147.1, read as the reverse complement.
CTCAGGGAGATATATCCCGATGCTATTGATATTTACGCTCTCGGGGAAAATACGGATGTTCAGGCTGCGGATAATGCTGTATCACGGGCTGGTACTGCGCTGATGCTCACTATGCAGGGGATAGCGAAAAAATCAGGCTCCGCTGACAGTAAACAGTCGGACAGCTTTTCAACTCAGGAGCTGGATATCAAAAAGCTTTATCCCATGCTGGATTCCCCCGTTGTAAAAGCCGCTTCAAAGCCCTATATTGAACAGTCTCTTGAATATGACAAGACCTACTGCGATCAGATAGGCGCTTCTATGGCAAGGCTTTTCCTCACGGAGCTGGGGGTTGATCTTTCCGCTTTGCAGACAGCCTATATTTTCAGGATAGGTCTTGTTATGATATTAATAACCATCTGCGGAGTGACCGCTACCATCCTTGTGAGCTTCCTTGCCGCAAAGATCAGCGCAGGCTCGGCGCGAACCATCAGAGCTGATATCTTTAAAAAGGTGGAAAGCTTCTCCAACAGCGAATTTGACAGATTTTCCACCGCTTCTCTTATCACCAGGACTACAAACGATATCACCCAGATCCAGAATATCATATATATGGGTCTGAGAATGATATGCTATGCTCCCATCATGGGTATAGGCGGAGCTATACTTGCGGCTTCTACAACTACATCCATGAGCTGGATAATTATTGCGGCAATATCTGTGCTGATGATCGTGCTTATCATCGTTTTCTTTGTCGCTATGCCCAAATTCAAGATCATGCAGTCCCTTATCGACAGGCTCAATCTCGTCACAAGAGAAAGCCTCAGCGGTATTCTTGTTATCAGAGCCTTCGGAAGAGAAAGGCTTGAGGAGAAAAAATTCGACAAAGCTAACAGGGATCTTTCTGATATAAATTTATTTGTCAACCGTGTAATGACCTTTCTCATGCCTGTTATGATGCTGATTATGAACGGCGTTTCAATTCTTATCGTCTGGATCGGCGCAAAGCAGATATCCCAGTCACAGATGCAGGTGGGGGATATGATGGCATTTATCCAGTATTCCATGATGATTATTATGTCCTTCCTTATGATCGCCGTTATGTTTATCATTATTCCCAGAGCCTCTGTTTCCGGCGCAAGGATCGCTGACGTTCTGGAAAGCGAAATTTCTATCAGGGATCCGGAAAACCCGCTTTCACTTCCCGAAAAGGTCAGAGGTGAGATACGCTTTGACAATGTTTCATTCAGATATGACAACGCTGAGGATGATGTGCTCAGGGATATCAGCTTTACCGCAAAGCCCGGGGAGACTACTGCTTTCATAGGAACTACCGGCTCGGGAAAAACAACGCTTATCAATCTTATCTGCCGCTTTTACGATGTCACAAAGGGCAGCATCACCATTGACGGCATTGATATCCGCAGTATCACTCAGCATGATCTCAGAGAGCAGATAGGGCTTGTTCCCCAGAAGGGTGTGCTTTTCTCGGGAAGCATCGCATCAAACCTGCGCTACGGACGGGAGGACGCTGAGGATGAGGTCATTCACAGAGCCGCAGAAACTGCGCAGGCTACAGAGTTCATCAACCGGAGCTTACAGGGCTACGATTATGAGATAGCTCAGGGAGGAACCAATGTTTCCGGCGGTCAGAAGCAAAGGCTTGCAATTGCCCGCGCTCTGGTAAAGCGGTCGAAGATATATATATTTGACGACAGCTTTTCAGCTCTGGATTTCAAAACGGATGCCGCGCTGAGGAAGGCTCTGCGCAGATATACGGACGATTCCACCGTTATTATCGTAGGTCAGCGCATCAGCACTATCATGCATTCGGAAAATATCATCGTTCTTGACGAGGGCAGGATAGTCGGAATGGGAGTTCACAATGATCTGCTGAAAAATTGTCCTCAGTACCGTGAAATAGCGGTATCGCAGAACAGCTGTATGGAGATATGAGGGGGGTGACGAAATGAACAACAATCACAGAACAAAGCCAAAGGCCGCAATGGGCGGCAGAATGGCAGGAATGATGGCAGGAGATAAAGCAAAGGATTTCAAGGGAACCTTCAGGCAGTTTGTAAAATACATGGGCTTTTACAAATACAGTGTGCTTATCGTAATGATATTTGCAGTCTGCTCCACGGTCTTTATGATAATTGGTCCGAAGATACTGGGCAATGCCACCACAGTGCTTGCCGAGGGTATCATGGGAATGTATACAGGCTCAACGGAGGGAATAGATTTCGGGAAGATAGGGGAGATACTGCTGTTTCTTCTGGGGCTGTATGTGGTAAGCTCGTTTTTCTCCTTCATGCAGGGCTTTATTATGACAAGCGTTTCCGTAAAGCTTACCTACCGGATGAGAAAGGAAATCTCCGAAAAGCTCAACCGGCTGCCTCTGAGCTATTTTGACAAGACCACCAACGGCGAGGTGCTTTCAAGAGTTACCAACGATATCGACACCCTGAGCCAGACCCTTAACCAGAGCCTGACCCAGATAATCACCTCTGTGACCCAGCTTGTGGGCATACTCATAATGATGCTGTCCATAAGCTGGCAGATGACCCTTATAGCTCTGGGGATACTTCCGGTATCAATGATTTTTGTCGTATTCATTGTCCGCAGATCCCAGAAGCAGTTCACCGCCCAGCAGAAATATATCGGCAAGGTCAACGGACATATCGAGGAAATGTACGGCGGACATCAGGTAATGAAGGCTTTCAACGGCGAGAAAAAGTCTGTGGAGAAATTCGACCAGCTCAATGAAAAGCTTTATTCCTCAGCCTGGAGATCCCAGTTCCTTTCCGGCGTTATGATGCCTACGATGGTATTCGTCACAAATTTGGGCTATGTAGCGGTTTGCGTCTTAGGCGGCTTCTTTGCGTCCAGCGGAGTTATAACCATCGGTGATATCCAGGCGTTCATACAGTATGTCCGCCAGTTCACCCAGCCCATTACGCAGGTCGCCAATATCACCAATATCCTACAGCAGACAGCGGCTGCGGCAGAAAGAGTATTTGAATTTCTGAACGAGGAGGAGGAAGTCCCGGAATCAGAACACGCTGTCACTGTCAATAATACAGATGAGCCTGATACAGAGCTGAATGTTCACATAGACGGAAGCGTACAGTTCGCTCACATTCATTTCGGCTATGATCCCAAAAAGACCATCATCGAGGACTTTTCCGCAAATGTCAGCCCGGGAAGCAAGATCGCCATAGTAGGTCCCACCGGCGCAGGAAAGACCACTATAGTAAAGCTTCTGCTGAGATTTTACGATGTACAGGGAGGCGCTGTGCTTATAGACGGCTATGATATAAAGGATTTCCGCAGGAAGGATCTGCGCTCCCTGTTCGGCATGGTGCTACAGGACACATGGCTGTACAACGGCACTATCAAAGAAAACATCCTCTACGGCAAGCCCGACGCAACAGAGGAGGAATTTCTCAATGCGGCAAAGGCGGCTCAGGTGGAAAATTTTGTTCACACACTTCCGGGAGGCTACAATATGATCCTGAACGAAGAGACAAACAATATCTCTCAGGGACAGAAGCAGCTTCTCACCATTGCAAGAGCGATACTTGCAGACCCGAAGGTGCTTATTCTTGACGAAGCCACCAGCTCTGTGGATACCCGCACGGAGGTAATGATACAGAAGGCGATGGACAATCTCATGGAGGGGCGCACAAGCTTTGTAATAGCCCACCGTCTCAGCACCATCAGAAACGCCGACCGCATCCTCGTCCTCGACAAGGGCAATATCGTAGAACAGGGCACTCACGACGAACTGATGCAAAAAGCCGGCTTCTATGAAAAGCTCTACAACAGCCAGTTTGAAACAGCCTGACCTTTATTCAGGAATCAGGAATGAGGAATTGTTTTGAAGACTGTGAAGCGTGGCTCAGGGTAATAAAGCGGAACAACGGAATTCCTTATTCCACCCCAAGCGGAGACGTCAGCCTCACAGATTCACGAATATATAATAAATAATAATATGACCTCTCCGTTACAGCGTGACTGAGAGGTCATATTATTAATTTTTCAGTTTTAAGTCTTCAGTTAGCCGC
>ONNU01000184.1 GCA_900319255.1 uncultured Eubacteriales bacterium | reverse complement strand
GTTGCTTTCGCTCTCGCGTGTTATACTTAGGTAGTAAGGGGAGAATGAAATTATTCTCAGCCAACTTCTATGAAAAGTCCCAGAAATTTTTTACACGAACAGCGTGCCGGCGGTGTCATGTTCGCATTGTAAGTTATTACCATGCAAGGCTTTTTCCTCGCGATTGTAAGATAATTTATTGGCGGAATTTTTTGTCGGTCTGCGATAGTTTTTAGGTTATAGTGGTTAGTTAAAATTTGGAATTTGGAAAGTGGAATTTGGAATTGAATCAGGAATTGAGAGTGTGCAAGTATTCAAGCTTCCTGATTTAACTCTTCCATCACAGTTTTGCCGTGACGGAAGGAGTATATCATTTTTTTATTTATTATTTATTATTTATTATTTATTATTTTCTTCTGTTGTAGGGGTTTGATTATTCATTTTTAAGTTTTCAGTTTTCAGTTAGCCGCCGAAGACAGCGCTATTACTTTTTTAGGATCTCTCTTATTTCCCGTTCGGCGGAGCGTACTTCTTCGAGGAATGCTGCGGAGGATACTCTCAGCGCGCCGCCGCCGAGTATTATCAGCTGTTCCATGCCGTCTGAGGTCACTACTCTTACTCTGTTATCCTTTGAAAGCTGATGGGATACCTTCTCTATATACATATCCGCAGTTTCAGCCTCCTTTGTATACACGATGCTGATTCCTCCCACCTGCTCTACCTCGCCGGCGCCGCCCCGTACCTTATATGCGTCAAATACCAGTATAAGCTCGCACTTTTTATAGCCCCTGTAATTGCACAGTATATTCACAAGGGTATTCCTCGCAGCGTCAAGATTCACTCCCGCTGTCTTTTTCAGCTCCTCCCATGAGAATATCACATTATAGCCGTCAACAAGAACATATTCCTTTCCTGTGAAAGCGGGCTTTGTCTTTTTGCTTTTTTCACGGGGGCTGCTTTTATCAGCTGCTGCGCCGTATGTATATTCCTGACGGTCGGAGCTTCTCCTGCGCACAGGGCCGTAGGTATTTTCAAATATCTGCATAAGCTCCTTATCCGCCGCAAAGATATCCCCCTGTCGTGATGCGGCTGTCCTCAGCCTTGTCCGGTCATTTTCCTGCTGCGGCTCCTGTTCCCGGGAGCTTAGCACAGAGCTGAGATGCATACGCTCCCTGACCTCGTTCCACTTTACCGTATGACCTGCGCCGTGACTGCAGAATACGGAATCGCAGGGGTTTTCTGTATCGCTGTCCGGGTCATAGGCTGCTTTTTCTATCACCTCTTCGCTGTTATGGCAGATATCATACCCCGAAAAGGTACAGCTCAGATGTCCTCTTCCCCGTGTATACTGCACGACCTCGCTGCCGTAATCATTCATTGCTGCGGCGGGTGCTCTTCCCCGTATCAGGGTCATCTCCCCTATCGTTTCCGGCGGCTCAAAGCTTCCGCTCAGCCTGTCGATATCTGAAAGCGCTCTTCCTGTATTTTCCGATGGAACCTCAAGAGTGAAATCATAATATGGTTCAAGCAATATGCTTTTTGCGCAGCGCAGACCCTGACGAAGCGCGCGGCAGGCGGCCTCCCGGAAATCTCCGCCCTCTGTATGCTTGAGATGCGCCCTTCCTGCTGCGAGGGTTATTTCCATATCGGTTATCGGCGAGCCTGTCAGCACCCCCACATGGTTCTTTTCATACAGCATGGAAATGACCAGCCGCTGATAATTCCTGTCCAGCTGCTCCTCACGGCATATGGAATTATATACGATACCGCTGTCACGCTTTCCCGGCTTCAATATCAGATGGACTTCCGCATAATGACGCAGCGGCTCAAAATGTCCTATTCCCTCCACCATATCGGTTATGGTCTCCTTATATATGATACTTCCCCTGCCAAAGCTTACCTCAAAGCCGAAGCGCTCCGGGATCAGTCTTTTCAGTATCTCAAGCTGTATCTGACCCATCAGGCGCACCTGTATCGAAGCGTGTTTTTCATCCCACACCACGCTCAGCTGAGGATCCTCCGCTTCCAGTATCCGCATTTTTTCAAGCACCGTATGAGGGCTTACCCCCTCCGGAAGCTCCAGGGTATAGCTCAGCACCGGTTCAAGCACAGGCGCAGGGGTATCGGTTTCCTTTCCCAGACCCTGACCGCTGCGGGTAAAGCTTATGCCGGTAACTGCGCAGACCGTGCCGGCATCTGCGCTTTCACGGACTGTGAATTTCTCGCCGGAATATATTCTTATCTGGCTGACCTTTTCACCGGTCTTATTATATTCCGATTCCAGCACATCCCTCACTCTGAGAGTTCCGCCGGTTATCTTCATAAAAGTAAGTCTGCCGCCGTTTTTATCCTCTGATATCTTGAACACCCTTGCGCCGAACTCCTGCTGATACTGTGGCATAACCGCAAATCTTTCAAGGGTCTGCAAAAATTCATCTATCCCCTCAAGCTTCAATGCCGAGCCAAACATACACGGAAAAACGCTTCTTCTTCTCACCGCTGCCGAAATATCCTCATCGGTGATTTCCTCTGCGCTGTCATATTTCTCAAGCAGCTGTTCATCCGACACGGCAAGGGCTTCTGTAAATGCCTCGCTTTCCGTTTCCGTAAAATCAACGCAGCCGTCGTTGAGCTTATCCCTGAGCTGCGCAAGGACTATCTCCTTATCCGCAGCATCCAGATCCATCTTATTCACAAATATAAAGCACGGCACTCTGTATTTCTGCAAAAGCCTCCACAATGTCATGGTATGCCCCTGTATACCGTCCGAAGCGCTTATCACAAGCAAAGCATAATCCAGCACCCCCAGCGTTCTTTCAGTTTCAGCAGAAAAATCCGCATGACCGGGGGTATCCAGCAGCGTGAACTCCGTATCCCCGTAATTCATAACAGCCTGCTTTGAAAAGATGGTAATGCCTCTTTCTCGTTCAAGGCTATGATTATCAAGGAACGAGCTGCCGTGATCAACCCGTCCGAATTTATTTATATTTCCCGACCGGAACATCATCGCTTCCGAAAGGGTGGTTTTTCCCGAATCTACATGGGCAAGTATGCCTACTACTACTTTTTTCATTTTATTCATATTTCTCCTTTAGCAAAGAGGTCTTTTATTAATTTGGAATCTGGAAAGTGGAATTGAATCTGGAATCAGGAGTCAGGAGTCAGGAATAATGTTCCCGGAGCCTCCTCTGAAAGGGCAATGTTGTCAACTTTAGCCGATTTCTTCTTTACTCCCCCTCGAGGAGGGCTTCACTATCCATTCTTCAGTAAAAATCAAGGCGACGAGGCTGCGCCCGTCGCCTTATTTCTGGGGTTATGCTTTACCACAGCAGGGATGTCAGTACCTTTTTCATATTTGCGGGGTCAATGGGCTTTGCTATATGGGCGTTCATTCCTGCTTCTCTTGTGCACTTCACATCTTCATCAAATGCGTTTGCCGTCAGCGCTACAATGGGTATCTCTGATTTCCCGGGATCCTCCATCTTTCTTATCAGCGCTGTTGCTTCACAGCCGCTCAGGACAGGCATCTGTATATCCATCAGCACAGCGTCATAATATCCCGGCTCTGCCTGTGTTATCTTATCCACAACATCCTGACCGTTTTCCGCTGTTTCCACCTGGAAGCCGATCTTTTTCAGCAGCATGGATGCGATCTGGCGGTTGATCTCGATATCGTCGGCAACAAGAAGTCTTTTGCTGCTGTAATCCACATCCACAGCCTTGTTTTCAGCTTCAATGGCTGCGGCTTTCACTTCCTCGCCGTATGCAAGGCTGAAATTGATGATAAATTCCGTTCCCTTGCCCAGCTCCGTTTCCACCTTTATCGTTCCGCCCATAGCTTCAACTATGCTCTTTGTTATCGCCATGCCAAGACCTGTGCCCTGGATACGGCTGACAGTGGAGCTTCTTTCTCGCTCGAAGGCTTCAAACACGGTCTTTGCAAATTCCGGGGTCATACCGATACCGGTATCCTTCACCCTCATTTCAAAGTCAGCGCCATCCTCCTTCTTTTCCTTTACCCCAAGGGACAGGCTTATACTGCCGCCCTCCGGAGTGAATTTGTACGCATTACTCACAAGGTTCAGAATGATACGGGTGAATCTTGTCTTATCAATAAGATAGCAGGGCTTTTCCAGCTTGTCGATACTCAGAGTGTAGGTGATATCCTTTTTCTCCATCTGCTGTCTGAACATCTCATAGGCTGAGCTTATTATCTCTTTCAGGTCGTCTGATTCCGGATGCAGCTCCAGCTTTCCGTTTTCAATAAGGCTCATTTCCAGAACGTCATTGATAAGGGTAAGCAGATGCTTTCCGGAAAGATCTATCTTTTCTATATAATCCCTCGCCTGCTCAGAAAGCTCCACATCATCCATAAGGATATTGGTATATCCGATTATAGCGTTCATCGGCGTTCTGATATCATGGGACATATTGAAAAGGAACTGGCTTTTTGCCTTGCTGCCCTCCTCTGCCTGTATCTTCTGTCGCCACAGCACCTTATGGCGGTTCTGGAGCATTGATTCGATATACAGCATTACCACAAGACCTACGCCTATGATTATCAGCAGCACGATACTTCTGACGATTATTTCAGCCTTCTGTCCCTCCGGGTTTTCCATACGGAGTATGCTCTTTACAAACCACATGATGGACGAATAAAGCAGCAGGCAGAAAAGCACGATGCTTGTCAGTGTATTTCCCTCATTTTCGCTGATCTCGCTTTCCTTCATCGTATGCCAGTAGAATACAAATCCCAGCAGACACCACAGCGCCAGAAGCAGGAAGGACTCCGGTCCCATTGTTTCCACAGTGCCTATCTTTGAAATAAGATGCACCAGCAGGAATGCCGCTGAAACGAAGGTTCCGATAATACCGGTCACTACAGTGCGGCGGTGATTGTATCTGAGTGCCTTTTTCCATGCTGCTGCCGAAGTATATCCGAAGCCCACTATCGCTCCGAAGGAGGTAAGATCCACGAACCATACCAGAGCATTTCTTCCGGCAAAGGATATCACAATGGATATGAGCATTATAAAAAGTATACATTTCGGGGGCTCAAGGAAATGCTTTGTAAGGATCTTATCCTCTGCCATTGTGGAAAGTATTCTTGCGGAGACCCTGTATGCGCCGATAATACCCGTAAGTATCGCTGCCACAGCAACTATCACGATGATCACAAGTCCGGTCTTTCCCATTACGGTCTCGCTGGCAAAGAACGGCGGTATCTTTGCGATGCCTTCCGTATCGCCGAGGCTCAATATATATTCCTGCCAGTTACTGCAGTCCTTGGGGATAACGGATATGCTCAATACCGTCAGCGCCATATATGTAAGCCCGCCGAAAATCACCGACAGGGCAAGCATTACAAAGGATTTTTTTATCGGGAATCTGAAGTGGGCTGTTTCAAAGGATACAGCCTCAAAGCCTGCAAATGCCCAGGGTGTGATAAGCACGATGGTGATAAAGCCTATTATCGGGTCAAAGCCCGGCTTATCAAAGCCCTCAACAAGGCTTCCGGGGTCAAGGTTCGGCAGGCACACCAGCGTCATTCCCAAAGCGCCCACGCAAAGCACCAGCGCAAGTGCGGTCTGCAATATCTGCAAGAACTTCTTTTCCAATATGAACAGCACCGCCACAGCAGCCAGCGCAAATGTGGAAAGCACCAGCTCGCCGAAATAAATATCATATCCGGCGATCTGATAATGGAAGCCGAACTGGAGCATTTTACCGAACACCGTTCTGCTCATAACGAACAGGGCAGTCGCATTCAGGAACACTATCGTCGTATAGGAAAGGCTGAGGAACCAGGAGCACACAAAGGCATGATCCCGTCCGAAAGCATTTTTTGCATATGAGTATGCGCCGCCGGTCGAGGGCATTTTCTTCATCAGGAAGGAGTAGTTATTCCCGATGACAAGCATAATTATAATGCCGACAAAGATCGCAAGCAGTGAGCCCAGCGGTCCTGCAATAGGCAGAAAATCCGTTCCGGGCATTACGAACGAGCCCCAGCCCACAATACAGCCGAAGGCTATCGCCCAGACATCCACAGTATGAAGATACCGGTCATATCTTTTTCTTTTCAATGTATTATCACATCTCATATCCGGCTGTCCTCCTGTTTACAAAATCCTTATTTGCCGGCTGCGCGAAAGATCACTGTTTATCAAGCTCTATCAGCTCAGCCATCTTTGCTTTCAGCGCCGACACCTTCTGAGAATAGTCGATATCCTCTTTCTTTCTGAGGCTTTCCGTAATCCCGCTGACTATATCATACAGCGGGGTCAGCGACAGATTAGCGTAAATGCCTTTTAAAGCATGAGCTGTTTCAAATGCCTTATCAAGCTCCTTCTGAGCAGTCTGCTGTTCAAGAGCGATGATCTGTTCGTCCGTAACTGCGCTCTGAACCAGCATAAGATAAAAGTCTGTGTCATCCATACATCTCTGAAGTCCGTCCTCTGTATCTGCGCCGAAGGCTTTAAGCTTTTCTATTGTTATCATTTTTATTTTCTCCTTTTCTGATGATTGAATAATCAGGAAATGCTTTTTCATGCGGTGAAAAATGTGCGGTTTCAGGTTTCTCTATGGGTCATACTATATTTATTCTTTATTATTTATTCTTTATTATTTATTCTTTATTATTTTCTTCCGCCCCCCTCTTTGACGGAGGGAGTATTACAACGGATTTGCCTGAAAGGGAAAGGGGATGGGTAGGGCTTGGGGGGTCGTAAAAAGGGGAATGGGTGGTGCTCAGAACTTTAGTATGGGGTAAGTGTTTTCGGTCTTTTCCGGCAACGAGGCTGACGCCCGTTGCCTGCTTTTTCTTTGACCGCCTGGCGGCGGTTTTGGGGTGTTTCGCACGCTGCGGCGTGCGACCAGGGGCGCCGCCCC
>ONNU01000264.1 GCA_900319255.1 uncultured Eubacteriales bacterium | reverse complement strand
TCTATTTATTTCTGAAATTCCTCGTAATGTTCGTAATTGAATGGCGATAAACCCAGCGTTCATCAGGGTTTCAGCCATCCCAAGGGGAAACCGTTTTTCCTCGTAATTTATCGCAATTCCTCGTATATATGATAAGAATTTACCGCTCAGACAAGAAGTTTATCGTATTCGGGAAGCTTTAGTTTTTTCACGATCTCTATTTCCATTCCTGATTCCTAATTTAACATAGTTCCAAATTCAATTCCAAATTCCACTTTCCAAATTCCAAATTTTTAAAACTCATCTGCTCAATAATAACACAGCTTCGAGGGCGGATGATTCCCGGTCAGAAGCATGGACTTTTTCAAAAACAGGCAAAAAACATGGTTTTATCGCAAATCCAAATATTGACAAGCAGGACGCAATAGAATATAATAATTTTACAGTAACTGTGTAAAGCTTTACTGCGATAAAGCGTAATATTCCTGCTCTGAATACTATTATGTCTGAGCGCAGTCTTCCGGGATAATGAAACGGCAGGAAAATGACAGCGCCGCGAAAATACCGCTGTCAAAGAAAAACAAAGAAGGAGTTCTGAACAATGTCAAAAAAAGTACCCTACAGATTCTATCTGACCGAAGATCAGATGCCGAAGCAATGGTATAACCTTCGCGCAGACATGAAGGAGCAGCCCGATCCGCTGCTCAATCCCGCAACGCTCAAGCCTCTCAAGGAAGAGGAGCTGTATCCCATTTTCTGCGAAGAGCTTGCAAAGCAGGAAATGGATTCAGAGACCCGCTGGTTCGATATCCCCGAGGAGATCCTCGAGATGTATAAGATATATCGTCCCTCTCCCCTTATCCGCGCATATAATCTGGAAAAGGAGCTTGGCACACCCGCTAAGATCTATTATAAATTCGAGGGCAACAATACCTCCGGCAGCCATAAGCTGAATTCTGCCATCGCTCAGGCATATTATGCAAAGAAGCAGGGACTTACCTCCCTTACAACAGAAACAGGCGCAGGTCAGTGGGGCACAGCGCTTTCAGAAGCCTGCGCATATTTCGGCATTCCGCTGACAGTATATATGGTTAAATGCTCATTTGAGCAGAAGCCCTTCCGTAAGGCTGTAATGCAGACCTTTGACGCAGACGTTATCCCCAGCCCCTCTGATACAACTGCAGTGGGCAGAAAGATCCTCGCTGAAAACCCCGGCACCACCGGAAGTCTTGGCTGCGCGATCTCCGAGGCAGTTGAAAAGGCTACAACCACTGAGGGCTGCCGTTATGTATTAGGCTCCGTTCTTAATCAGGTGCTTCTGCATCAGTCAGTTATCGGACTTGAAGCGCACAAGGCAATGGAGCTGCTTGAGGAATATCCTGATGTAGTAGTAGGCTGCGCAGGCGGCGGTTCAAACCTCGGCGGACTTATCGCACCCTTCATGCGCGACAAGTTAGTAGACAACAAGAACGTCCGTATCGTTGCAGTAGAGCCTGCGTCCTGCCCCTCATTCACAAGAGGCAAATATGCATACGATTTCTGCGACACCGGAAGAGTAACTCCCATGGCAAAGATGTACACTCTCGGCTGCAGCTTCATACCCTCTGCAAACCACGCAGGCGGACTCCGCTATCACGGTATGTCCCCCATTCTGTCAAAGCTTTATCATGACGGTTACATGGAGGCTGTATCATATGAGCAGACAGCAGTATTTGAAGCAGCAAAGCTGTTTGCAAGAGTTGAGACTATACTTCCTGCTCCCGAGTCATCCCACGCTATCAAGGGCGCAATAGACGAAGCCCTGAAATGCAAGGAGACAGGCGAAGAAAAGACCATCCTCTTCGGTCTGACAGGAACCGGCTATTTCGACATGACTGCCTACAGCGCATTCCATGACGGAACAATGAAGGATTACATCCCCACAGACGAGGAGCTTCAGAAGGGCTTTGAAAAGCTCCCCCAGATAGACAAATGATCCTGTAAGGTTTATAGTATTCATGCAGCAGTCGTACTCCGGTGCGGCTGCTCTTGTTTTTGCGTCCCTGACATTTCAGCGGCATTCTTTTATCTGTTCCATAGTCACCCGGGCGCTTTCCGGATACTCATCCGCCCACCGGTCACAGGTCACATTCTTACTTCGCCATACTCTTTACTGGAAGCTGTAACCCCGGGCGTGTATAAGGCACACCATTACCATCAACCGGAATGCCATATTATTTGTATCAGGCTGAGAGCTTTGACCCCCACCGCCACCCAACTATAACACGCGGGAACGAAGATACCGCTTTGTCAGACCTGTTCTGCGATCTTGACACCGGCGGCACGCCGGCTGCTGCTGGTACTTGACTAATCGGGGAAATAGAATTATAATGGGGATATCAAAATTCTGAAATAATCCCGCCATGGGAGACAGGAGACATAATATGACAATATTGGTAACAGGCGGAGCCGGCTATATAGGCAGCCATACCTGCGTAGAACTCCTTAACGCAGGATATGAAGTAGTAGTAGTGGATAATTATTATAACAGCGTTCCCGCTGTGCTTGACAGAGTTGAACAGATCACTGGCAAAAAGCTTAAAAGCTATGACTGCGATATCCGAGACAGAGAAGGTCTTGATAAGATCTTCGCAGAAAACAAGCCCGACGCTGTTATCCATTTTGCAGGACTGAAGGCTGTGGGTGAATCAGCAAAGCTCCCGCTGCTCTATTACGAAAACAATATTTCCGGCAGCGTTACACTTTTTGAAGCTATGGAAGCTGCAAACTGCAAGAAGATCGTTTTCAGCTCATCCGCTACCGTTTACGGAAATAATCCCATCCCCTATAAAGAGGATATGATAACCGGCGATGTCAGCAGCCCCTATGGAAGAACAAAGCATTTTATTGAAAAGATACTCGGTGATGTATACGCTGCTGATAATTCCTGGAGCGTATCGCTTCTGCGCTATTTCAACCCCATCGGTGCGCACGAAAGCGGACTTATCGGCGAGGATCCCAACGGCATCCCCAATAATCTTATGCCCTATATTTCAAGAGTTGCTATCGGCAAGCTTGAAAAGCTCACAGTGTTCGGCGGAGATTATGAAACAAAGGACGGAACCTGCATCCGCGACTATATCCATGTTGTTGATCTTGCAAAGGCGCATCTCTGCGCTGTAAAGAAGATCCTTGACACCACCGGACTTGAAGCATATAATATCGGCAACGGCAAGGGCTACAGTGTTCTTGATATCGTTCACGCTTTTGAAAAAGTCACCGGCAAGCCTCTTAACTATGTTATCGGCGCCAGACGTGAGGGCGACCTTCCCGCATTCTATGCCGATGCAACAAAAGCCAACAAGGAGCTTGGATGGACTGCAAAGTATGATATCGACAAAATGTGCGAGGATACATGGAATTTCCAGACAAAGAACCCTGACGGCATAAAATAATATCACAATCCGAACATACAGAGGGGAGCTGCGGCTTCCCTCTTTTTTTGCGCTGAGCCGCAATACAGAAAAGGGTGCATTTTCAGATGAGCTTTAAACCCTAAAAAACCATATCTTAGTCATTAAAGTATGGCTTGCCACGGGGGTTAAGGAAAGGGGATTGCAAAAGGGGGAAAACGGGGGGGACACCCCTTGTGGTTTCCACCTTTTGACCCATCAAAGTAGAAAT
>ONNU01000274.1 GCA_900319255.1 uncultured Eubacteriales bacterium | reverse complement strand
TTGAAATCCCTTTTCCTTATCTCCCCCCGGGTTCGCTCCACGTGGGAAAAAATTATCGGATTTCTGCTTTCTGTCCAACGCGCGGAGGATCGGTATGGTTATGAAATTCAGAACTTTTGCCTGTCAATACCGCCGCAGCTTGCACGAAAGAAGCCTGTTTTATTCATAAAATGCAGAATTACATAGAAAAATCAAAAAATTATGCAGTTTACTCTTGAATAAATTGCAAAAATATTGTAGGATAGTGTATGGACATACCGAAACGCTTTGATGTGTCCGTAAATCAGAAATTACGTCCCGGATGTTTCATTGCTATGCGCAGGGCTTCGGCGGCAATGCTTATGAAACAGGGGCGGGGAATGGAGATCAGATATGACAATCAACAGTAATTTTGACAACCTTGTACCTAATTATCTTTTTGCCGAGATTGCAAAAAGAGTAAATGAATATCAGGCTGCAAATCCTGATAAGGATATTATCCGTCTTGGCATCGGAGATGTTACACTTCCGCTGGCACCTGTTGTTATCGAGGCTATGAAAAAGGGCGCTGACGATCTGGGTAAAAAGGAAAGCTTCAAGGGCTATCCCGATTATGAGGGCTATGCATTTGTAAGAGAAGCTGTTGCAGGCTATTACAAAAGCTTTGGCGTTGAAGTAAGCGCTGAGGAGATACTTATTTCAGACGGCGCAAAATCTGACTGCGGCAACATCTGCGATATTTTCGGCGCAGACAATACCGTTTTAGTGACAGACCCGGTCTACCCCGTATATGTAGATTCAAACATCATGGCTGGCAGAAAGATCATCTATGCTGACTGCAGCAAGGAAAACGATTTCAAGGCAATGCCTGATGACAGCGTTCATGCAGATATCATTTATCTTTGCTCACCTAATAACCCCACAGGCGCAGCCTATACATATGACGAGCTGAAAAAATGGGTCGAATACGCTATAAAGAATGACGCTGTTATCCTTTACGACAGCGCATACGAAGCCTTTATCACCGAGGATCTGCCAAGATCAATTCTTGCTGTGGAGGGCGCAAGACAGTGCGCTGTTGAATTCTGCTCCCTTTCAAAGACAGCAGGCTTTACAGGTACACGCTGCGGCTATACAGTTATCCCGAAGGAGCTTGAAAGAGACGGCCACAACATCTACAAGCTCTGGTACCGCAGGCAGGCTACAAAATTCAATGGTGTTTCATGGCCTGTACAGTGCGCTGCCGCTGCTGTTTTCAGCCCCGAGGGTCAGCAGCAGATCAAGGTAAATCTCGAATATTACAAGGAAAATGCAAGGATCATTGCGGCGGCTCTTGATGAGCAGGGCATTTATTATACCGGCGGGAAGAATTCGCCCTACATCTGGCTTGAGTGTCCCAGGGGCATGAAGTCATGGGAATTTTTTGATCATCTTCTCCACAATGCAAATGTTGTGGGCACACCGGGCGCAGGCTTCGGCAAAAACGGCGAGGGCTTTTTCCGTCTGACCTCCTTCGGCGACAGGGACAAGACCATCGAAGCTGTAGAGCGCATCAAAAAGCTCCTTGCCCAGTGATACAGTCTGCCATTGAAAGGATGATTCAATGCTAAAAAACACCTCCCCGGCAGCTTTGCGAAAAAAAGCCATACAATTTCTTATTGATCTGGCGGGCATAGCTATCGGCTCAATAATCGCCGCTTTTGCCATTGAGGAATTCTTAGTACCATGCACGATACTTGACGGCGGTGTTGTGGGCATCGGAATAATGATAAGCAGCAAGACCGGTTTCCCTCTGGGCATACTGACCGTTGCGCTGAATATTCCATTTTTGATCATCGGCGCAAAAAAAATCGGCAAAAAATTCATCGTCAAGGCAGCCTTTGCAATGGTGATCTTTTCGGTATTTCTTGAAATCTTCGCGCCCATGGACAATATGACCCAGGATTATCTTCTTGCGGTCTGCTTCGGCGGAGTGATACTTGGCATTGGTGTAGGTCTGGTCATACGCTTCGGCGGATGTCTTGACGGCACTGAAACGGTCGCCATACTGCTGAACAAAAGCTTCAAGCTTCCTGTTGGCAGGATCGTACTGTTTTTCAATTTAGTCATATTCACAGCAGCGGGCTTTATCTTTGGCTTTGACCGGGCTATGTACAGTCTGCTCACCTATTTCATCACCTCCAAGGTGCTGGATATCGTAGAATCCGGGCTTGAACAGACGAAGGCTGCAATGATAATCACCAATGATTCAGAGGAATTATCAAAGCAGATCTATGCAAGATTAGGACGCACCGTCACGATAATGGAGGGCGAAGGTCTTGTGAGCGGAAAAAAGGTGGTTTTATACTGTGTACTGACAAGATTTGAGATACATGAGCTGAAGGAAATAATCAAGGACACTGATGCTTCTGCATTTATTGCGATCAGCGATGTGTCGGAGATAATCGGAAATCATGTGAAAAGTACGAGGAAGATACAGTGATCTCAGAAGCAACAAAACTGAAAGGCTTTCATCTATAATAGCTTCGCCGGCATTTTCAAAGGTTGCAGCGTCCCCTTGCAGGCTTGTCAGTAAACTTACCTCACTGCCGGCAGCTTATCATCTTTGCTCAACACATTAACTTCATAACAGACACAAAACAAAAGAAAAAATAAAAAGTCGGTGAACTTTTGATTCATCGGCTTTTATTTTTTTATTGAATTTTGGGTGGAGGTATGAGAATGTTAGTTTGGAGTTGGTATGGGGATAGGTTTGATTGATGCAAAGCTATAGTTATTTGCCTATCCGTCCGACAGCGGGCTGCGCCGCTGTCTGCTTTTCTTTTGACTGCTGCGCGGGAAGGAGATTTCGCGCACTGCGGTGCGCGAACAGGGACTCTGTCCCTGGACCCTGCAAGCCTTTGAAAAGGCTTGAGCGAAACTTTTAACAGCCTGTCCGCTCTACTTATTTCTCAGCCCTTTCGGATACTTATTTTTCAGTCTTCCTCCCGAACACTTTCCAAACCCCACAGTCATCCCTTCTATCATGACCGCAGTATACCCTTTCTCTCCCTCACATCCTATCTCACTTCCCCTGAGATATTCCTCCGTCTCCTTATCATTTACACTCAGCTCAAGCTTACGTCTGAATGTCTCCGGCTTTCCCGAGGTGAACAATGCATGGGCAGGTTCGATCCGTTTTTTTATTATCTCCCCCGCATATATCCCGCTGCGTATCACACCGGGAGCTTTCAGCTTTTCTGCTCCCTCAGGTCTGAGGTATATGCTGCTGCCTGATATTTCTATCGCCCCCGCAGGTCTGACGGTGAAGATATCGTCAAGCATTTCCTGCGCAAGGCTCAGCTGGTCTTTTGTGATGCCTGCATTTGTACCGCAGGGCAGCGGATTTCTTCTGCTCATGCCTTTTTTGCGGAATCGCGCGGCAAAATGCCCCTCGCCGCCCTCCATGGGAGTTATACGCACGGCATTTTTCAGCGCTGTTTTTCTTCCGAAAGGCTCGCTGATATCATATGGCTCAAGCTCAGGACATTCCAGCAGAAGCTTTTCCACCGTAATTTCGTTTTCCTCCGGAGAAAATGTGCAGGTGGAATACACAAGCACTCCCCCGTCCCTCAGCGCAAGAACAGCGTTTTTAAGTATCGAAAGCTGTCTTACTGCGCAGGAAAGGACATGACCCCGGCTCCATTCCAGTATTGCGTCATTATTTTTGCGGAACATTCCCTCTCCGGAGCAGGGCGCATCCACAAGCACCTTGTCAAAGCAGCCTTCAAGCGCCGGGCAAAGCTCCTCCGGATAGCAGCAGGATATTATCCCGTTGGGTATGCCCATTCTTTCGGAATTGGAAAGAAGTATCCTTGCACGGTTTTTTATCGGCTCGTTTGACCACAGTATGCCGGTTCCTCCCAAAAGCGAGGCTATCTGCGCCGATTTTCCTCCGGGAGCTGCGCAGAGATCCAGAACCCGGTCGCCCTTCTGTATATCAAGCAGAGCTGCCGCAGATGATGCAGACGGCTCCTGAACATAGAAGCCTCCTGCATGATGCAGCGGATGGCTTCCCACAGCCTCTGCATCCGACGGAAAATAATAACCCTCGCTGTAAAAAGGTGATTTTTCCGCAGGAAACGGCAGCAGCGGCAAAAGCTTTTCCGCTGTGGTTTTCAGCAGATTGACGCTGATTCCTCTATAGGGCGGATCGTCAAAGCTTTTGATATATTTTTCTGTATCCTCACCAAGCGCACTTTGCAGCTCGGTCACGAAATCCTCTGGAAGCTTCATCTTCTGACCTCTGATTTTTTTAAAATTTTTTTCGACCGTATAATTAATGTCCGGCAGCAAATAATAATTCAGGGAAGATCATTTCCCCGCTGTGAGTAAAAGTCTGCTTTTACCCTCAGCTGCTCAAAGGACATTATGAAGGAGTTTTTACCATGAATAAACACAAGAACAAAAAGCCTCAGACCTCCGACTGCATGGATCGTACAGACAGCAGGACTACTAACTGCACAAGCTGCAAAAGCAGCAGCGCATCTGACTGCTTCAATTCTTCAGACTGCACTCATTCAGGCTCGGAAAACTGCACACACTGAGAGCAGCATTTCCCGGGCAGAGGGTCTGATCAGAACCCGGCAAAAAGCATAAAGGCTCCGGGCATCAGATCACCAAGTCTGCTGACCTTATAATCCTCCTCATTTTTTGCGCTGATTATCTCAAAATCCTTATCGCAGAATTCTGTCATAAACTGACGGCACATTCCGCAGGGCATACAATAATCAGCCCCCAGCAGAGGATTATTATTCTTTTCACCAACAATACAAACGGCGGTGAATTTACGCTCGCCGCTGCTTATTGCAGCAGCAAAGGCGCTTCTTTCGGCGCAGGTTCCCACAGGGAAGGAGCAGTTTTCAACATTTGCTCCGGTATAGACCTTGCCGCTTTCCGCAAGGAGCGCCGCCCCTACATAAAAGCCGGAATAAGGCGCATACGCATTTTTCCTGACCTCAATTGCGGCTTTGATAAGCTCTTTTTTATCATATTCTGCCATAACGATCTCCTTGTCTTTATCATATCCTTTGTTACTTCTGAGTCTGTGAAACTCAATGATAAAAATAAAATAAAACTATTATATCGTGTGTTTTAACATATTATCCGGAAATATCAGAATCACCCGAAAGGTGCATTTTTCAGTTCCTGTTTTGCTCTCAGTCATCTGCCTCACTGTCCTCTTTAACGATACCAACTCTTAGCCGCTAAAGTCCGGCTTTCCACGTTGGGGGATAAGGAAAGGGGTTTCCACCTTTTGACCCACCAAAGCAGAACTACTGATGAAGCATCTCTCAGGGCATTAAAGCGGAACTGCACCCCCCTTTAACCACCCGCAGCGAAAATGTCAGTCTCACGGATTCAGCTTACTCTGTAACAATAATTGTACCGTTAGGAGTATCCTTTATTGTTATTCCTCTTGATTTAAGCTCATCTCTGATGCGGTCAGCCTCTGCCCAGTTTTTATCCTTTCTTGCCTGTGTGCGCTGGTCGATAAGACTCTGGATCTCATCGTCAACTCCTGCGTCCTTTTCTTCATAAAGCAGTCCCAGTACATCAGCAAGCTCTCCGTACAGACCCAGTGCAAATTCACAAAGCTCCTTTGAAGGCTTTGTCTGGGGATTGAGATTGGTATTGATATCCCTTGCAAGCTCAAAAAGCGCAGTGATGGCGTCAGCTGTATTCAGGTCATCCTCCATTACACGGATAAAATCCTCTTTATGTGACAGCAGCTTATCCTTGATCTCCTGCTCACCCTCTTTAAGCGCGCCCTCGCTGTTCTTTGCAAGGAAGCGCAGATCCTCGCGGCAGTTATAAAGTCTGTCAAGAGAAGCCTTGCACTGATTAATTATGTCAATTGAGTAATTGATGGGGCTGCGGTAATGGGATGATACCATCAGATATCTGATGGGCTCATAGCCATACTGCTGAGCAACATCCCTGACGGTAAAGAAATTGCCGAGAGATTTTGACATCTTTTTATTATCAACATTGATATAGCCGTTATGCATCCAGTAATTTGCAAAGGGCTTTTCATTTGTACATTCGCTCTGAGCGATCTCGTTTTCGTGGTGCGGGAAGATAAGATCCTGACCGCCGCAATGTATATCAATAGTCTCGCCGAGATAACGCTTGGCCATGGTTGAGCATTCGATATGCCAGCCGGGTCTGCCCTCGCCCCAGGGTGAAGTCCAGGACGGCTCGCCGGGCTTAGCGCCCTTCCAGAGAGCAAAATCCATAGGATCTTCCTTTGTATCGCCGATCTGTATTCTTGCGCCGGCTTCCAGATCCTCCAGGGGCTGATGGGAAAGCTTGCCGTACTCCTTGAATTTATTGGTACGGAAATATACATCGCCGTATTCGGTTGAGTAAGCGTAGCCCTTTTCTTCAAGGATCTTTATCATATCGAGCATCTGACTGATATTTTCCGTTGCCTTGGGATGAACGGTAGCCTCACGGACATTAAGACCCTTTGCGTCAGTCTTATATTCAGCAATATATTTTTCAGAAACCGTCTTATAATCGCTGCCCTCTTCATTGGCGCGGTTGATGATCTTATCGTCGATATCCGTAAAATTCTGTACAAAGGTGACCTTATAGCCTCTGTATTCAAGATATCTTCTGAGTATATCGAACACACAGATAGGTCTTGCATTTCCGATATGGATATAGTTATATACCGTGGGTCCGCAGGCGTAGATCTTCACCTCACCCTCATTGATGGTTTTCAGCTCTTCCTTTTTTCCTGTCATTGTGTTATAGATCTTCATTTTATTATCTCCTTATAAAATTATATTTGCTCAGGGTCATATCCCCGCTCCGTTTTCAAATTCCTCGAAGGCGCTGCTCAGCTCGCTGAGTCGCTTGTCGAGATCCTGCAGCTCTTCGGCAACCGGATCTTTATAATGTATCTGATCCAGTGCGTTGCTGGAGGGCTGACCTACCTTTTCGCCGTTGACCTTCACTACTCTTGCGGGTACGCCTACCGCTGTGGCATTATCAGGTACCTCCGTCAGCACTACTGCGCCGGCAGCGATCCTGGCATTATCTCCTACTCTGAAGGGCCCCAGCACCTTTGCGCCTGAGCCTACAAGAACATTATTCCCCAATGTGGGATGTCTCTTTCCCTGATCCTTTCCTGTACCCCCCAGGGTCACGCCCTGATATATGGTACAGTTATCGCCTATCTCAGCGGTTTCGCCGATAACAACTCCCATTCCGTGATCTATGAACAGCCCCTTTCCTATCGTGGCTCCCGGATGTATCTCTATCCCGGTCTTATGGCGGGAACGCTGAGAGATAAATCTTGCGATAAGCTTCATATTATGACGGTAAAACCAGTTTGCCCTTCTGTGCGCGCGAACTGCCTTGAAGCCCGAATACAGGAAATATACCTCCATCCTGCTTCTTGCCGCCGGGTCTCTTGCCATTATGGAATCCAGCTCTGCTTTAAGCTCATCAAACATATCCCCCACCTCCTTTGATCTCTGAAAAATATCTCAAAACTGCAAAAACGCTGCAGCTCCCCAAAAGGGACGCCGCAGCGTGGTTCCACCCAATTTCAGCGCAGATACCCTGCGCCCCCTTTGTCTTTAACGCAGACCTACGCGCGGCGCTATTATCTCTTTCACGCCGCAAGCTGTTAGAGTGCATTCACATAGCCGCTCCCACAGGCTCGCACCTACCGCCTGCTCTCTGAAGAAAGCTTCCGCTTGCTACTAATCTCCGTCATTGCCTTATTATATCAGGCACAAGTGCCTCTGAAATATATTATACTATACTTTTCCCGAAATGTTAATACTTACGGAAAATTTTTTCTTCAAGCTTCCCGGTCAGCCTATCATCAAGCCTGCTGATCTGCTTCCCTGAGAACATAATCCTTATCCTCGTCGATCATGGCTATCATTATATCGGCAATTTCCGGGTCAAGCTGGGTTCCTTTTACTCTGACTATCTCGGCGCGGATTGCTGACTGCTGCATTGCATCACGGTAGCTGCGCTTTGAGGACATGGCATCATATGCATCCGCTACTGCTATTATCCTCGCTTCCAGGGGAATATCAGCGCCTTTTTTGCCGTCAGGATACCCCTTGCCGTCAAAGCGCTCATGATGCCATCTTGCTCCCCAATACAGCTGAGGCATAGCGTTGATCTTTTTCAGCACTTCCGAGCCTATCTCAGGATGGGTCTTTATTATCGCATATTCCTCATCGGTGAGCTTCCCTTTTTTATTTATGATCTGGTCAGGTATGCCGATCTTGCCTATGTCATGCAGAAGTCCCATGAAATATATGTCCTCCGCAAACCGGTCGCTTTTGCCCATTCTCTTTGCAAGCTCCCTTGAATAATCAGCCACCCTCTGGGAATGACCGTTAGTGTATGTATCCTTCGCATCCACAGTCCCCGCAAGCGCCGTTACTACCTGATATGTAAGCTGCTCCAGCTTGTGGGCTTCCTCCAGCTTTTTATGAGCCATATCGTCCTTATAGGTCTGGGTCTGGAAAAACATATAATAAAACAGCAGCGATGATACTATGGATATCCTCAGAACACACAGATTTCCAAACAGCGATTCCATAAAGGCTCCCATTATCAGTATGATCGTAATGATAAACAGCACGAAATGCTCAAAACGGTTGCTGCTCTTTTTTGCCTTTACCGACAAAAAGAGCATAATCATCAGATAGAATATCATTATGATATGCGAAAACCATCCCAGCGGTCCCCGGTGAAAAACATTCCGGGCATCGTAGGAATAGGCTATATCCGTGAAATATCCCGTGAGCGAAAAAATCGTATTGATTATCAGCGGGATGCATAAGAGCTGCCGGGTCTTTTTCCCGGTGTCGTTCCTCAGTACCAGCAGTATGACAAGATACAGCAGCACCGGACGCAGGATATATCCCATGCTGGTAAAAAACACCATCCACATACTGCTGCAGCCGGTCTGGGGCATAAAGGTTTCCAGATTGAAGGTCGTAAGCTCAGCCAGCGTTACGCCGATCAAGGTGTAGAATATCAGACGGATGCTGGATTCCAGATCGGAATTACGCCAAATGAAAATAAACAGAAATATCAGTCCGAGTATCGGGAAAAAATTTATTGTGAAAAAATCATATTCCATACAGAGACCTCCTGTTGGTCAGAGAAGAAAACAGATTCAATAATTCTCCTGAAGCTCATTTTGCGTTTTTGATGAATTCAAAATTCTGTACGATATATATAACTCCGGAAATTATCGTAAGCAATGCCGATATCCAGAGGGCTATCTCCCCCACCAGTCCGAATATCCATGAAAGCGAGGCCGCATCTATATTTATCAGCTTCATTGTGCCAAGCTCCAGTATATATTGCAGGATAAGCACAAGCAGTACCGCTGCGATCTGGCTGATGGTCTTTGCCTTGCCCCAGTTATTGGCTGCAACGACCTTTCCCTTTGAGGACGCCACAAGACGCATTGCCGTTACCATAAATTCCCTTGCGACTATCACCGTCAGCACTACCGCATTGGTCAGCCCTAACTGTATAAAGCAGGCAAGCGCCGCAAGTATCATAACTTTATCTGCAAGCGGATCGGCAAATTTTCCGAAATCCGTTATCATATTATATTTACGCGCGATCTTTCCGTCAAGATGATCGGTATAGGACGCTGCTCCGAATATTATCAGAGCTATAAGGTAATGATGCGGTATTCCCGGCATCAGCAGAAAAAACATATAAAACGGTACAAGTATTATTCTCAGCACCGTCAGTTTATTTGGTAAGTTCATTTTTTCATTATCTCCTGTTCAGGGGAGCATCCCCTGTTTTTTAAAAGATCAGCACATTACTCCCATGAGATCATATTCAAGCGAATCGGTTACAGCTACTGTAACAACATCTCCTATACGGGGTCTTGCTTTATCTTCGGTAATAAAATACAATCTTCCGTCAACCTCGGGAGCATCGGCATATGTCCTGCCGTAGCAGCAGTCAGTGGATCTGTCATAGCCCTCGCAAAGCACCCTGAGTCTCTTTCCGATAAATGTACGGTTGCGCTCAGCCATGATCCTTCCCTGCTGCTCCATGATGATATTCTGACGGTGACGCTTGGTCTCCTCGTCAAGCTGATCCTTCATTGCGGCTGCGGGGGTGTTTTCCTCCTGTGAATATGCAAAGCAGCCCAGCCTGTCGAATTTCATTTCCTCGACAAATTCTGAAAGCTCCTCAAAATCCTCCTCGGTCTCTCCCGGAAAGCCTGTCATTATCGTTGTTCTTATAACAATATGCGGGATCTTTTCCCTCAGCTTTTTCACAAGGGCTGTAAGGGACTCACGGTCTCCCCGGCGGTTCATGCGCCTGAGTACCCTCCCGCTGCAGTGCTGCATGGGGATATCTATATATTTAAGTATCTTCGGCTCACTTGCTATGGTCTCGATAAGCTCATCGGTGATGCGCTCGGGGTAGCAGTAAAGCACTCTGATATATATTTCCTGTTCGATCTCGCAAAGGCAGTGCAGAAGCTCCGGAAGAAGTGAATGTCCGCAAAGATCCTCGCCGTAGCGTGAGGTATCCTGGGCGATCACCACAAATTCCTTTACCCCCTTTTCGCTCAGCTCCCTTGCCTCGCTGATGATATCATCCATGGGTCTGCTTCTGAAGCCTCCCCGGATAAGGGGTATCGCGCAATAGGTGCAGCGGTTGTCGCAGCCCTCGGCGATCTTCAGATATGCATAGTAAAACGGAGTGGAACGCACTCTCCCTCCGCAAAGGGGAAGCTCCTCCTTCGGGGGATAAAGCTCCACCTTTTTGCGGCTCAGGACTTCGTTTATAACATCGGCGATATCCTTGTTTCCTCCGATACCAACAACAGCATCTACCTCATAAAGCTCCTTCATGACCTCATGCTGGTATCTTTCGGCAAGACAGCCTGTTACAACGATCGCCTGTATCGTACCTTCGTTTTTCAGCCGGACAAGCTCAAGAATCTCCTCTATGCTCTCCTGCTTTGCGTCCTCAATGAAGCCGCAGGTATTTATAAGGGCTACATCGCAGTATGCAACATCCCTCACCAGTTCAAAGCCCTTTTCCTTCAGGGAATACAGCATCATCTCACCGTCTACCCTGTTCTTAGAACAGCCTAAATTAACCATTCCTACCTTAGCAGCCATCATATTCCTCCTTCTTCCGGCGGCGTGCCGCCGCTGTCAAATCCGTCTTAGCGCGTGTTTTTTGTATGCCATAGTTTACACATCAGCGGCGTGCCGCCGCAGCTTATAGTTTTTAGTTAGTTTTTAGAATTTAGCAAAGAGTGAACCCCTCCGGGCGTTCGGCAGAACACACAGCACCCGGCAACCTTCATGCACCTGGAGCGTACCCGGGGGAATAATGAAAGGGTATCCTCTTTTGCATCAGCGTCGGGATGCCGCCGCCCCCGGAAGAAGCCAGCGGTCAGATGGTGGAAACCACAAGGGGTTCCCCCCTTGAGTTTCACGGAATCAGGCATTAACTTATTCCGTCCATTGCATCCTTTATGTCGTACCAGCTGAAGCCCATTGCCCTGAGTCCGTTTATTGCCCTCTGTCTGCCTTTTTCATCATCAAGGCAGCGGGAGTATTTTGTTCTGAGAAGCCTTTCTATCTGCTCTACGGGGTCAGGCTCAAGCTCGCTTATTATCTCATCCGCAAGCCCTCTGTCTATTCCCTTTTTCATCAGCTCAAAGGATACCCTCTGGGCTGAATAATGTCTGTTTTCAAAAAGCTGGCGGGCAAATTCTCTTGCAAAGTCTTCATCATTGATAAGCCCTAATTCTTCAAGCCGCTCTATCGCCAGCTCCGAGGCTTCCTCACCAAAAAGCGGTACAAGCTTATCCTCGATCTCCTTGCGGGAACGTGCTCTGTATTCGATAAGATACAAAGCCTTTTCCTTTGCGCGGTTTATCTTTGAGGTGCGGATAAGCTCGTACAGCTCATCATCATCTATATCCGCCCCGACCCTGAAGCCGGAGCTCATAAAAGTAACAGTGTCGATACTTACAGCATATTCGCCGTCTATAAAAAGAGCTGTCCTGCCCTTTTTTCTTTCCTCTGCTCCTGTTATCAGCATATCATTCCACCAGGATATCTATATCCTCGCCGGAGGTTCTTGACTCAGGCGCAGGCGCAGCTGCTTCTGCTGCTGGGGCTGCTGCCGGCTTGGTTTCGGGACGCTCAGCCTCTGCGGGAGCTTCATCGGCAGGCTTCTTTGCTGTTTTCTTTGCGCTGCCTCTTGTAAATGTAAGCTTTTCCTTATTGGACATCAGCTCTGCCTCTACCTTTTCTGCAACCTCGGGATTTGTTCTCAGGTATTCCTTTGCATTATCCCTGCCCTGACCGATGCGGTTGCCGTCATAGGAGAACCATGCGCCGCTCTTTTTCACGATATCAAGCTGTACGGCAAGGTCAAGCAGCTCGCCTGTTCTTGAAATGCCCTGACCATACATGATATCAAACTCTGCCTCACGGAAAGGCGGAGCGATCTTATTCTTTACGACCTTTGCCCTTGTTCTGGAGCCGATGATCTCGCCGCCGGCTTTAAGGGTGTCGATCTTTCTTATATCAATACGGACTGATGCGTAGAATTTCAGCGCGCGTCCGCCGGGAGTGGTCTCGGGGTTGCCGAACATTACGCCGACCTTTTCACGCAGCTGATTGATAAAGATAGCAACGCAGTTGAGCTTTGAGATAGAGCCTGCAAGCTTTCTCAGAGCCTGGGACATAAGTCTTGCCTGGAGTCCCACATGAGCAGCACCCATATCGCCCTCGATCTCAGCCTTCGGTGCAAGAGCTGCAACCGAGTCAACAACGATGATGTCAATAGCTCCGGAGCGTACAAGAGCCTCGGCGATCTCCAGGGCATCCTCACCGGTATCCGGCTGGGAAACAAGAAGTGAATCAATATCCACGCCCAGAGCCTTTGCATAGATGGGGTCAAGCGCATGCTCAACATCAATAAAAGCAGCATAGCCGCCCTTTTTCTGAGCTTCTGCGATACAATGAAGAGCAAGGGTCGTCTTACCTGATGACTCGGGTCCGTAGATCTCAACGATCCTTCCCTTGGGAAGTCCTCCTATTCCCAGCGCCATATCAAGGGACAGGGAGCCTGTGGGGATAGCGTCCACCTGCATTGCAACATTTTCTCCCAGACGCATTACTGCGCCCTTACCGAACTGCTTTTCTATCTGGTGCAGCGCCGTTTCAAGCGCCTTCTGCTTATCTACTGCCATTTTATTTCATCCTTTCATTACTGCGGGATATTACCGCAAATCTATATTACAGCCGCTTTCTGCTGCCCTTATATTATACATTTTATGATATCCAAAATCAATGCCGCCGAATCTGTAGTGTACATTTTATTGTACAGGCGGCGTGCCGCCGCAGCTCTAAGCTCAAAGCTCAAAGATAACCCCTCCGTCTCGCCTGTCGGCTCGGTCGGTGCTTCTACTCCCTTAAAAGGAGAGGCAAGAGTCGGTAAGGCAGAGTTTATGCAGGAGCCGGAGTGACCTCATTCCTAATACCAAATTCCACTTTCAGACCTTGCAAAAACTAACAATTGCGTGATGTATAACCCCTCAGTCACGGCTATGACGTGACAGCTCCCCTAAAGGGGAGCCTCTTATCAAGCCTCCCCTTTAGGGGAGGTGCCCCGCAGGGG
>ONNU01000392.1 GCA_900319255.1 uncultured Eubacteriales bacterium | reverse complement strand
TTTGTCAGACCTGCCCCCGCGATTTTGGGTGCAGCGTCGACGCTGCCGGCACGCCGGCGCCGGCGGGTTGAAATAGCTCAAGAGATATTGTATAATTAGGATAAAGAACAGAGGGCAGCGGACGGAGGCACGCCGGCTGCCGGAGCGAAAAAAATTTATGAAAAGGAGCTATGATATGAGAACGGATAAGATCAATTATTATCTTGATATTGCTGAAACAGTCCTTGAAAGAGGAACCTGCCTCAGAAGAAATTACGGCGCTATCATTGTGAAAAACGACCAGATCATTTCTACCGGGTATGTGGGCGCGCCAAGAGGACGTAAAAACTGCATTGATATGAATGTGTGCGTGCGTGAAACTCTCCGGATACCCAGGGGCGAAAGATATGAGCTTTGCCGCTCCGTCCATGCGGAACAGAACGCTATTATCCACGCAAGACGCGAGGATATGATTGGCTCGGCTCTTTATCTTGTGGGCAAGGATGCTGTATCGGGGGAATATGTGGAAAATGCTTCTGCCTGCTCCATGTGCAAGCGAATGATAATCAACGCCGGCATCGAAAAGGTGTATATCCGCAATAACAAGGAGCATTTCACCGCTGTTGATGTCAATGACTGGATCATCAATGACGAATCCCTCGAGGGCGTCAGGGGGTACTGAGGATATCCCGTTCAGCTCCTTACGCATCCCCGAAACGGACAAAGCTTTTATACACTTTATATTATTTGTTGGGTTTTTGTTGAATTTTACGGCTTATTGTAGTATAATTTATGTATGACTAACGGATAATACGGAGGTTACTATGGACTTTGAACTTGTAAAATGGGAAAACAAATATCTTCATGATTTTATTGACGCTACTTCTGATCCGCATCTGACTGATAATATGTGCGAGGTTCTCCCCTGCCCTATGGACACTGCATTTGCGGCTGAATATATCAGGGAACGTATGCTCAACAGTGAGGAATGTCAGATTTGCAGGGCTGTTGTATCTGACGGCAGACTTGTCGGCGGCGTTGATGTTATCTTCGGCACAGGGCTTTTTCAGAAAAATGCTGAGCTTTCTGTCTGGATCGCAGAGGACTTCCGCGGTCAGGGTCTCGGGGCTTCTGTGATTGCTAAAATGTGCGCTGACTGCTTCGATAATTATGATATCATCCGTATCGAGGCTCATCCCTTTTCAGATCATGCACAGTCTATCGCAGCCCTCAAAAAAGCCGGCTTCCAGCATGAGGGTACTATGCATAAGGCTATTTTCAAAAATAATAGGTCTTATGATTATCAGGTATTTGCTCTGGTCAGATAATCCCCTTTGCAAATCATATTATTTAATAAACTGATGAACCCCTCAGTCAGATGCTGAAATGACTGAGGGGTCTTGTATATGCTTTTCTGTTTTCATAAAGTTCCCTGCGCATTATGCCGGGACAACCGCCGTGCGGTCTGCGCCAAGACGTATCCTGTCGGCAAGCATGGCTACAAATTCGCTGTTTGTGGGCTTGCCTCTGCCGTTATGAATGGTGTAGCCGAAATAGGAATTAAGTACATCAAGGTCTCCTCTGTCCCACGCTACCTCTATAGCATGACGGATCGCCCGCTCTACTCGTGAGGGCGTTGTGTCATATCGCTCCGCTACTGTGGGATACAGCTCCTTTGTCACAGCGTTGATAAGCTGCGGTCTGCGTACACACATGATGATGCAGTCACGGATGTAATGATAGCCCTTGATATGCGCCGGCACGCCAATCTGATGGAGCATCTCCGTTACGGTGCATTCAAGCCTGTTTTCTGATGACGGCGCCGCCGGGAATACATACTCCTTCTGTCTGCGGCAGAATTCGATCAGGTCGCTGATACGCTCCAGCAGATCCTCGGTGCTGAAGGGCTTGATTATATAATAGGCTGCTCCGGCTTCAACGGCTTCTCTTTCGATAATGGGACTTTCAAAATGCGACACTATCACAAAAACCGGCGAATTGTCCTTTTTTACAGCCTTTACCTTCTTGATCACCCCTATGCCGTCAATGCCGCTCATGAAAATATCCATCAGCACTATATCCGGCGAAAAGCTCTCGATCTCCTCAAGTACGCTTTTTCCGTTCTTCCCGCAAAATTTCGGCGTGAATCCATGCTTTTCAAATACGCTGATATCAACAGACGCTGCTTCTTTTTCATCTTCTGAGATCAATACCCTATAATTCTTTTCCATGTTATGTTCCCCCAAAAATTTTTGTGTTACGATTTTGACAAAGCTTTTTCTGACTGCGCATCCGGAGGAGCTGCTTTCAGAGCTTTTCCTGCGCTGTCCGCAGTTCCTCTTCTGCATACAGTGCGCTGCGCCTTCGCTTATCTTTTTCCGGCACAGCCCGCTTTGCCCGGATCGCTTTCGTGATGATATTATATTACCATATTTTACCAGTTTTGGCAATACCTAAAAGAAACTTTTTTTATTTTTTACTCATAGTTTTAATATAAGGGTATTTTCAGCGGGACAGGCTCAGGGTTTTTGTGTAATATTATTACATTGCTCCGTCATATTTTCGACAAAGAGCGCATAACCGTGAGTCGGGTCGTCAATAAAAACATGGGTCAGCGCGCCTGCAAGTCTGCCGTTCTGGATAATAGGGCTGCCGCTCATTCCCCTGACGATACCGCCTGTTTTATTGAGAAGCTCCGGGTCGGTTATACGGACGACCATATTTTTTGTCGGGGAATTATTATCGTAGCTTATTTCCTCGATCTCGATATCATAGCTGCGAGGGGTGGTTCCGTCTATGGTAGAGATCATTTTTGCCTTGCCCTTTTTCACCTCCTGACGGAAAGCAATTTCTATCTGTCTGCCCTCACAGCTGCCGTTATAGCTGCCGTACAGACCGCATTCGCAGTTTTCCCTCAGCGTACCCAGCGGCTCGCCGGAAATAAAGCTTCCGCACAGGCTGCCCGGTCTGCCCCCCACGCTTTTATCGGCTGAGAATATATCAGCGGCAACGATATCGCCGTCATAAAGGGGCATCAGGCTGCCGCTTTCGCCGTCATAGATACCATGTCCGAGACCGGCAAAGCTTTTGGTTTTCGCATTGGTAAAGGTTATTGTCCCGATACCGGCGCAGCTGTCACGCACCCACAATCCCAGACGATAAGCCTTCATTTCTTCATCAAATGCGGGATAGATCGTGGTATTGAAGGCATGGTCATTTCTTTTGCAGCTTAAAAAAACGCCTTCTCCCCTGCTTTTTTCACAGATGCTCAAAAGCTGTTCATTTGTCCTCAGCTCTTCGCCGTCAGCCTTCATTACGATATCGCCGCATTTCAGCCCTGCCTGTTCAGCCGGGCTGACATTACCGCCGGAAGCCGGGACATCCGAAATTTTTGAAATAACAAGACCGCTGGTATACAATCTGATGCCAAAGGGCTGACCGCCGAGAGTAACGGTCGGTCTGTCGGTGATGCGTACATCCACAGTCTTGACCGGCAGCACTCCGAAAAGCTTCATTTCTGCTGTAGTATTAACGTCATCA
>ONNU01000146.1 GCA_900319255.1 uncultured Eubacteriales bacterium | reverse complement strand
TTTTATTCCAAATCAGATAATGCTGTGCTCGCGGGCTATAAAGTAACACATTGTAAAACCCGCCCCGCGATTATGACACCGGCGGCACGCCGGCGCGATTACGACACCGACGGCACGCCGGCGGCGGAAAAGTTCTGAAAATTATATTGAATTATTTGCGAAAAAATGGTATCATATAATATTATAGAATCAGGAATGATAGTGATTTGCTGTAGCTTTTTCTTTTGAAGAATCAAAGTTTTTTGTAAGATGGACTGATTAACAAATGAAAAGCTGAGTGATTTGCAGATCTTTTGAATAAGGCGGTGCAGGAATGAAAAAATGGTCGGTATCAGAGCTTGATAAGGATATGGTGCGAAAACTGAGTTCAGCCTACGGTATCCCCGTATTCACAGCGATGCTTCTTACCATAAGAAATATAACAAGCCGTGAGGATATAGAAAGCTTTTTTTCCCAGAGCGGTGAGCTTGACGATCCTTTCCTTATAAAGGATATGGATAAAGCGGTAGAACGTATCAAAAAGGCGATCTATGATAATGAAAAGATCTGTATATACGGCGATTATGACTGTGACGGAGTTACTTCAACAGCTATACTGTATCATTATCTTGAATCATGCGCTGCCGAAGTAATGTATTATATCCCCGACCGTAATGAAGAGGGCTACGGCATGAATATGGCAGCTGTCGATAAGCTCAGCGATATGGGCGTGGGGCTGATAATAACCGTTGATAACGGTATTTCTGCAATAGATGAGATCAGCCACGCAAAGGAATTGGGGATGGATGTGGTTGTCACCGATCATCATAAGCCTCTGGAGATACTTCCTGCCGCCGCTGCCGTTGTCAATCCCCACAGAACAGATGAGACCTACCATTTCACCGATTATTCGGGAGCAGGACTTGCGCTGAAGCTTGTATATGCGCTTGATGAGCAGAATTATTTCATAATCGAGAATTATGCGGAGATCGCCGCGATAGGTACAGTCGCTGATATCGTACCGCTGACAGGGGAAAACAGAACTATCGTAAAAAACGGGCTGATGTGCCTGAAAAATACCGAAAGGGTAGGACTTTCAAAGCTCATAGAAAAAGCAGCCGTGCAGGAAATAACCTCCGGCGCCATCGGCTTCAAGCTGGGACCCAGGATCAATGCAGCCGGCAGACTTGGCTCACCCTATGACGCGATGCGTCTTTTTCTTACGGAAGATGACGATATTGCTGAGGAAAAGGCAGAGCTGTTATGCGAGCTGAATTCCCGCAGACAGTCTATCGAAAGCAAAATAATAAGCGATATAGACGAACAGATCAGAATGGATCCCACCATTACCGAAAAGCGTATCATAGTTCTTGCTTCAGAAAACTGGAATGCAGGAGTTATCGGCATTGTATCATCAAGAATCACCGAGAAATACGGCAAGCCTTCAATAATAATCTCAATAGATGATAATATATGTAAAGGCTCCGGACGAAGCGTTTCCGGCTTTTCGCTGGTAGATTCAATATTCGCCTGTTCAGAGCATCTTGTTAAATACGGCGGTCATCCCATGGCTGTTGGTTTCAGTATAAAGAAAGAGAACATTCCGGCTTTTTCAAAGGCTTTGAATGATTATGCAAATAAATCCGACTATATGCCGCTATATACAATAAATCTTGACTGCCGGCTGAACCCCGAAAAGATCGTTCTTAATATGGTTGAACAGCTCAGAAGCTTTGAGCCCTTCGGATGCAAAAACCCGAAGCCCATATTCGGACTTGAGGGAATGAAGCTTGACAGGATAACACCGGTCGGCGGCGGCAAGCATCTGAAGCTGACCGTATCAAGAGGAAGCGCAAAACTTGATCTGATGTATTTTTCACTCACTCCCGGTGAGTTTCCTTATTCAGAGGGCGAAAAGCTTGATTTCGCTGTAAACATAGATAAAAACGTATATATGGGAAAGGAAAGTCTTTCCTTCAATATAAAGGATGTAAAGCTTAACGGATATGATATCGAAGCCTCAATGCGTCAGCTTCAGGATTACGAGCTTTATAAAAACGGCATTTTCGTTAAAGATAAGCACAGCAGATTTCCCGCAAGAGAAGAATTTGCCGCTGTATATCGTTATCTCAAAAGCAGGGATCTTGGCAGATATTCATTGGATGTGCTTAGCCACAGCCTGAATGATATTGATATCTTCAAGCTTATGATTATTCTGGATATTATGCAGGATCTGCATTTTATCGAATATTCGAGGGATTCGGATATTCTGTTTGTGAGAATGTGTGAGGTAAAAGGAAAAACAGATCTGAGCAGCTCAGATGTGTACAGAAAACTGGAGGAGGAGATAAAAAATGCCCGATAAACCAAAATACTATCAGGATTATAACGAGCTTGTAGAACTGATGAAAAGCAGCGATCAGAATTATAATTTTGAACTGATCCAGAAAGCATATGATCTTGCTGAAAAAATGCACGGCGATCAGAGACGGGCATCAGGTATCCCATATATACTGCATCCTACGACGGTAGCCTGTATACTCTGCGAGCTTGGCATGGACAGCGAATGTCTTGCGGCAGCGCTTCTGCATGATGTAGTGGAGGATACCCCGATCACCCTGCAGGAAGTAACAAAGATGTTCGGCTCGGAAATAGCCAACCTTATTGACGGCGTAACAAAACTCGGTAAGATCCCGTATTCATCAAGAGAAGAGCAGCAGGCTGAAAACATCCGCAAAATGCTCATTGCAATGTCAAATGATATCAGAGTTATCATCATCAAGCTTGCCGACCGTCTGCATAATATGAGGACGATCGAATGTATGAAGGAGCAGCATAGGCGAGATAAGGCGCTTGAGGTCATGGAGGTTTACGCTCCCATCGCTCACAGACTTGGTATCAGAGCCATCAAAGAGGAGCTTGAGGATCTTTCCATAAGATATCTTGACCCGGTAGGCTACAGTGAGATAGAAAAGCAGCTTGAGCTGAAAAGCCGTGACAGACTGGACTTTGTCAATGACATTAAGGAACAGCTTTATAACAGGCTCAAGGACGAGATCAAAAACGTATATATAGAAGGACGAGTAAAAAGTATCCACGGAATATATAAAAAGACCTTTATGAAGGGCAGGACTATGGATCAGATCTATGATATCTTTGCTGTAAGAGTCATAGTAGAAACGGTTGCAGACTGCTATAATGTTCTTGGCGTGGTGCATGATATGTTCAAGCCCCTTCCGAACCGCTTCAAGGATTATATATCCACCCCTAAGCCTAATATGTATCAGTCCCTGCATACCACCGTTATCGGAAAAGAGGGCATACCCTTTGAAATTCAGATAAGAACCTTTGAAATGCATTATACCGCAGAATTCGGTATCGCAGCTCACTGGAAATATAAAGAAGGCATAACAAAGAAGAATTCCCTTGACGATCGTCTTGTATGGATCAGAAAGATGCTGGAAAATCAGAGCGATAATGATTCCACCGATATTGTCAGGACTATCAAAATGGATCTTATCCCGGAGGAGGTATTTGTATTCACGCCTAAGGGTGATGTAATAAGCCTGCCGATGGGCGCAACGGTCATTGATGTTGCATACGCTATCCACAGCGAAGTCGGAAACCGCATGATCGGCGCAAAGGTCGATAAAAGGATCGTACCTATCGACTATAAAGTAACTACCGGCGAGATCGTTGAGATCATGACCACAAAGGAAAGCGGCGGTCCTAAGCGTGACTGGCTCAATATTGTCAAGACCAGCGAAGCAAAAAGCAAGATCAGGCTCTGGTTCAAGCGTGAAAAGCGTGATGAGAATATCGTTGAGGGTAAGACCCAGCTGGAAGCTGAATTCAAGCGTCTGGGCATAAATGTCCCGGATAAGGATCTTCCCGATTTCCTCAGCGAGATCATACATCGCCAGAACTGCAATTCAATAGATGATTTCTATGCATCCATAGGCTACGGCGGAGTGCAGCTTTGGAGAATACTTCCAAGGATCAAGGAGGAATATTTCAAGCGTTATACCGACGATCAGCCTGCACCGGTGGTAATGAAGGAGCCTATTCCGCGTCAGAAGGTCAGCAGCGGCGTTATCATAGACGGAATGGAGGATTGTCTTGTAAAATATTCAAGATGCTGCAATCCACTTCCGGGAGATGAGATCATCGGCTTTATCACAAGGGGCTACGGCGTTTCCATACATAAGAGAAACTGCTCCAATGTCCCGGCGGATATCTCAAAAGCTCTGGAGCCTGACAGATGGGTAAAGGCGGAATGGACGGATCATATCGTCAATGAGACCTTCAAAGCCACCCTGCAGATCACAGCAACCGACAGAACAGGACTTCTTGCCGATATTACCAATCAGCTCTTTTCCATGCATCTCTTTATTCACAGCCTGAATTCAAGAGAAACAAAGAACGGAACAGCTATCGTTGAGGTAAGCCTGACAGTAAACGGCATCAACCATCTGAAAATGGTCATCAATAAGCTCAACGGAATAAACGGAATAGTATCCGTCGGCAGAAACTGATTGCCGGATATAATAATTATTTTTGTAAAGACAAAAGGAATGAAAAATATGAAAGCAGTAATACAGCGGGTCTCACATTGCAGTGTGACGGTAGATAATAATATCACCGGCGAGATCGGGCAGGGTTTTCTTATCCTTCTCGGCATAGAAAAGGGCGACGATCAGAAGGAAGCCGATAAGCTGTCCAATAAGATATCTGTTTTGAGGGTTTTCACGGATGAAAACGATAAGATGAATCTTTCACTGCATGATATAGACGGCGAGGTGCTGGTGGTATCAAACTTCACACTTTGCGCCGACTGCAGAAAGGGTCGCCGTCCCAGCTTTGACGCAGCGGCAAGACCGGAAACTGCGGATCCGCTGTATGAGTATTTCTGCAGCAAAATGTCAGAAAACGGCATCAGAAAGGTCGAAAAAGGAATCTTCGGCGCAGATATGAAGGTCAGCCTTCTGAATGACGGTCCCGTAACTCTGATAATAGACAGCCGTGAGCTTGCATAGGAGGAAAAGCGTATGATAAAGGTAGAATGCTATCCGGTAGGAGAAATCGAAGCAAATTGCTATGCTGTATTTGACACAGAGCAGGATATCTGCTTTGTGGTAGACACGGGGGCGCCCTCAGAGGAGCTTGAGCGTTCCCTTGACAAATTCGGAGGCGAAAAGCTGAAATATATACTTCTTACACACGGTCACTTTGACCATATCGGAAACACCCTTGCTATCAAGAAAAAATATCCGGCTGCTGCTGTAGTCATCGGCAGGGAAGACAGCAAATTCACAAATGATGATTATTTGAATCTTTCCTATAAATTTGAATCCCGCAGATTTGATCATTTTGACGCTGATAAAGAAGTAGGGAATGCGGATGAGCTGCCCTTCGGGAATAAAACAATAAAGGTCATCGAAACCCCCGGTCATACAAAGGGCGGAGTATGCTATCTTTTCGAGGATATGCTTTTTACCGGAGATACGATCATGACAGGCACCACCGGAAGAATGGATCTGCCCACAGGAAACACCAGGGATATGATTAATTCAGTAAGGCTCATAGCCGGACTTGAAGGAGATCTCAGACTTTTCTGCGGACACGGAAATGCAACGACTCTTGACTATGAAAGAAAACACAATTATGTAATGGAGTATTATATAAATGAGGATCTATATTGACGGACACAGCTATCATTATGAAACGGAGAACCTTGTAAGACTGTTTTATCCGAATGAAAAAATAAATGTTATCAATGAACCGGCTGAAAGTCCCGAAAAGCCGTATATTTATACCCGCGCAGAAAACAGGGACGGAAAATACGTCCTGACCGCTCAGATATGCTTCGACGATTTTGAAAAGTCAGGCAGCGCAGAGGTATCTCTTGACGATCCCGATCTTGAAAAAACAGCGGAAAGGGTTCTTTCGGTCTGCCTGTACGAGCTGCTTTGCGAATACACAG
This sequence comes from uncultured Eubacteriales bacterium, assembly GCA_900319255.1. Taxonomy (GTDB): domain Bacteria; phylum Bacillota; class Clostridia; order Oscillospirales; family Acutalibacteraceae; genus UBA1213. The sequence continues at coordinate 12,003 of ONNU01000146.1, read as the reverse complement.
GAAAAACTCAGCCCTGGGGTATACTTACCGGCGTGCGACCGATAAAGCTTTTCCGCCGCCTGCGCAGTCAGTATTCAGATGAATATGCAGAGAAATATTTTACAGATGAGCTGAAGGTATCGCCTGCAAAAACAAGGCTCAGCGCAGTCACAGAGGGAAATGAAAGAAAGATACTTGAGCTGAGCCGCCCGGATTCATTCAGCCTTTATGTTTCCATACCCTTTTGTCCATCAAGATGCTCATACTGCTCATTTGTATCCCAGACCGTAGAAAAAGCAAAAAAGCTGATCGCGCCGTATTTTGAGCTTCTTTGCAAAGAGATAGAATATACAGCAGAGATTGTCCGTGAAAAGAAGCTAAGGCTCGAGTCGGTGTATATCGGCGGAGGCACACCCACGACCCTTGACGCTGAACAGCTTTCAGAGCTTATCAAAGTGATAAAAGCCAGCTTTGATATGAGTACCTGCCGTGAATTTACAGTAGAAGCAGGCAGACCGGATACCATCACCGAAGAAAAGCTCCGGGCTATCATAGACGGCGGCGCAGACAGGATCAGCATAAATCCCCAGACCCTGAACGACAGTGTGCTTAGTGTTATCGGAAGAAAGCACACATCCGCCCAGATGATAGAATCCTTTGAGCTTGCAAGAAAAGCCGGATTCAGACATATAAATACGGATCTTATCGCAGGGCTGCCCACAGATACGGTGGAAAGCTTCAAAAAGACCCTTGACGCTATCTGCGAGCTTTCACCGGAGAGTATAACCGTACATACCTTAGCTCTGAAAAGATCCTCAAAGCTTACTCTTGAAGGAAAGGGAGTTTCCACTGATAACGGAGATAATGCCGCAGGAATGCTTGAATACTGCGAAAGCAAGCTGACCGGATGCGGATATCATCCATATTATCTGTACCGCCAGACAAGGATGGAGGGCAATCTTGAAAATGTGGGCTGGTCAAAGGAAGGCTATGACGGAATATATAATGTATTCGTAATGGACGAGACCCATACCATTATCGGATGCGGAGCCGGAGCCGTCACAAAGCTGAAAGTCCCCGGAAGTGAATCGCTGACAAGAATATTTAATTATAAGTATCCATATGAATATATAAAAGATTTTGATGAAATGCTCAGAAGAAAAGATGGAGTGAGAACATTTTATGATGAATTATCTTAACACATACAGAAGATATGCGTGTGATATCAACAGGATCAATGAGGAGGCAAGATCTGATCCGAAGGCGCTTGTTGACCTTACGGAGCAGATCTACCGCTATGATCTCAGCTGGATAGCTCAGCAGATACTCAGCGGCGAGGGTCATCGTCATGTCATAATGCTTTCAGGTCCTTCAAGCAGCGGAAAGACAACGACCTCCAAAAAGCTTTCCGATGAATTTCTGTCCCGGGGCGTGGATATAAAGCTTATTTCCATGGATGACTTTTATCTCGGCGAAGAGTTCGTCAAGCGCACAGATGACGGAAAGCCTGATTTTGAATCGGTGGAAGCGCTGGATATACCGCTTATCAAGCAAACAATAGACATGCTTCTGACAAAGGGCGAATGTGTTATCCCGGTCTATGATTTCGTTCACAGTATGCGCACACAGAAAACAAGAACCCTTCGTCTTGAAAGCGATTCAGTAATTATTATGGAGGGCATTCATGCGCTGAACCCGATTTTCAGCAACGGCAGATCAAAGGTCATCAAGGTGTACACCTCCGTAAAACAGGGCATAAAGAATAACGAGGATTATGTTCTGACAAACCGTGATATCAGATTCGTCAGACGCTTTGTCAGAGATTATCAGTTCCGCAAGGTAGACCCGGTGTATATGCTTTCCATGTGGAACGGAGTTGTTGACGGCGAAAAGAAATATATCCGTCCATACAGATATACCAGCGATTTTACAATAAATTCAATTCACATTTATGAGCCGTGCGTTATGAGAGAATATGCGCTTCCGATACTTAATGCGATACCTCAGTCACATCCTCTGTATAACTATGTCAGCAGGATCGCAGAGTCGCTGAACCGTTTTGAAAAGATCGACAGCAGTCTTGTACCTGAAAATTCTCTTATCAGGGAGTTTATCGGGGGAGGCTGCTATAAATACTGAAATACCGAAAGCCTTTTAAAGTCTGTGATTATCATAGTTTTTCGCTGTTATTATCGAAGAATTCCCCAAAAATATTGTGTTTGATGGTAATAATATGGAATTATTGGAATAAATCTCTGAAAATAGCTTAAAATCCTTGAAGTATCAACTCAAAAGTGATATAATCTATAGGCAAAAGTGCAGTAAATGTCGGATTTTCATTAATGCGGAATATATGGAAAGCGCTGCTTTCTTTAGGAGTAATAAATGATAATTGTGAGCTTTGCTCGTGTTTGAAATGAAATCATTACAATTAGCCGATTGTAAAATGGCGAAAGGTAGTCTGCCCGCCTACGGCGGGCAGACACCTCGCCAAAAGTTTGAAAACCATTAAAAAACGGAGAAAATGTATAATTGTAAATACATAAATCTGGCATAAACAGATGCTTTTCTGTATTTTGCAATCAGCTAAAATCATTACAATGCAAAGGAGATATAATCATGAGTATTTTTGAAGATGTAATAGTCAATGCAAAGGCTGTTGTCGGAACTGTCGGAAAAAAGGCAGGAGAGGTCATTGATATCTCTAAGCTCAAGCTTGCTGCAGCAGATCTTAAATCAGAGATCAATGTAAAATATCAGATCCTTGGCAGAGTTACCTTTGAGGAAATGAATACCGGCAAGGATTATACAAAATCAAAGCAGGAGCTCAGCGATCAGATAAAGGAGCTGAAAAGTCATCTTGACTCCCTGAATGATCTTATCGCCAGCTCAATGCAGAAGACAAAATGTTCTTCCTGCGGAGCATATAATGCAAAGGGCGCTGTATTCTGCAGCAAATGCGGAGAAAAGCTTGTTAGTACCACAGAACAGGCTGAGCATATGGAGCCTGATGATGTAATAGATTTCACAGAGGATAATTTTGACGATGACGATCTGCTGTGATGCGCAGAATTGAGGGAACCCGGAGCTTCTGAAATTATTTCAGAATAAGGCAAACTGTTATTTCATCCCGAAAGGATGTGCTTGAGTGGTAAAAAAGAAAAAAAGCGGAGGCGGACAATCCTTCCTCAAGGGCGCAATGGTGCTGGGAGGAAGTATGGTTGTAGTTCGTCTTATGGGCATGGTCTATAAGATACTGCTTTCCGGAATGTACGGCGGTGTCGGAACAGGACTTTTCAATGCAGCATATGCACTGTACAACCCGCTGTTCATGCTTTCGACTGCGGGCTTTCCGATAGCCATTTCGAGAATGGTATCAGAAAGCATGACAAAAAAACGATATCGTGATGTAAAGCAGATCCATAAGATATCAGTTCCTATGTTTGTAGTAATAGGACTTGCCTGCTTTGTTGCGATGGTAATAGGCAGCTTTATCTATGTAAAGATAATTCAGGCAGAGGATACCATATTTGCTTTGCTTTGTCTGTCGCCTACGATCTTTTTCGGATGCCTGATGTCCATTTACAGAGGATATTTTGAAGGCATGAGAAATATGACCCCCACGGCAATTTCGGAAATAATCGAAGCTGCCTGTAAGCTTTTCCTTGGATTCAGCGCATCCTTCATCACAATGAAGATATGCATGAATCAGTATTACTCAAGCGGATTTGTAATGGGTATAAAATGCAGCAGCGAAGCAGAAGCGAATGCCGCAGCCGTACCCCTTGCGATAGGCGCAGCGATCACAGGAATATCGCTTGGTTCGCTGTTCGGCTTTCTGTTCCTGTTTATCAGATATAAACACAGGGGAGACGGCATTAGCACAGAGGATCTCAGAAATGCGCCGCCCCCGAAAAGCAATTCCACTATAAGAAATACAATGATACGCACCGCCATACCGATAGGTCTCGGATCTATTATCATGAGTATAGGCGATATGGTCGATTCAACACTTGTACAGACAAGGATCTATAATATAATGGAAAGCGATCCGGATTCACTTCTGAATGTATACGGATCACTTATCCCGGATGAGGTATATTACGGAGGAAACACCCATATTTATCTGTATGGCTGCTATGGTATCGCGCTTACGCTGATGATGCTTGTAACTGCCGTCACCCAGGTATTCGGAACCACCGCGCTGCCTTCTGTTACGGCTGCATATACCAGCGGAGATAAGGAAAAACTAAAGAAAAGCATGGAAACCGTTCTCAGAGTTACCGTGCTTGTCACAATACCTTCGGGAATAGGTCTTTCTGTGCTTGCAGAACCGCTGCTTTCATTGATCTACAGCAGCCCCAGTGTTGCAAATGAGGTAGAGATAGGCTCAAAGGTATTGACGGTAATGGGAATATCAGTAATATTTATCGCCACAAGTACGCCGCTATGCAGTATGCTGCAGGCTGTGGGCAGGATGGATGTTCCGCTGAAGCTTTTTACCGCAGGCATGATAATGAAAATTATTGTGAATTATGTGCTTGTAGGTATTCCGGAAATTAATATTCAGGGCGCAAATGTGGGATCAATGGTATGCTATGGATTTGTAACCGTTGTTGCAATGTTTGTACTCTGCCGCAGGACAAAGGTCGTGCCGGATTTTGTATCAATTCTGGTCAAACCGCTTATTGCAGCAGTTATATGCGGTGTAGCGGCATATTTCTCGGAGATACTGTTTGATATTGTTTTCACACAGAAGATCGCAACGATCCTTGCTGTTATAGTAGCGATCCTTGTTTATTTCCTTGCGCTTCTTCTGATAAGGGCTATCAAAAAGGAAGATCTTCTCCAGATGCCCAAAGGAAATAAAATTGTAAAAATACTTGAAAAACGTCGCTTAATAAGGTAAAATATAAAATGATATCTTATTGTTTGTGTAAATATCTTACTAAGTGTACCGGGAGTGCAAAGCATTGGATTTCGTAAGAAAAGAAAAATATGATATCAATGATCTGATAGAGATAGTAAAAAAGCTCAGGGCGCCCGACGGATGTCCATGGGATAAGGTCCAGACACACGAAACTATCAGAAAAGATTTTATAGAAGAGGTTTACGAGGCTGTTGAGGCTATCGACGAAAAGGACGCTGAGCATCTCAGAGAAGAGCTTGGAGATGTACTTTTTCAGGTGGTATTCCACAGTGTGATCGAAACGGAAAAGAATAATTTTGAGTTTGCCGATATTGTTGACGAGGTCAGCAAAAAGATGATAATAAGACATCCTCATGTATTCGGCTCCGTAGTTGCAGATACCACTGAGCAGGTTCTCAGCAACTGGGATGCGATCAAAATGAAAACTCATTCACAGACCTCAGTAAGTGAAGCGATGGAAAGCGTATCAAAAACACTTCCGTCACTGATGCGAGCAGAAAAGCTCGTTAAAAAATCAGCAAGAGGCGGCGTGATCTGCACAGACAGAGACGAAGCCTTTGAAAGAGTAAGCGAAAAGCTTGAACAGCTGAGAAACACTGACGGAGAAGATCCGGCTTCCATTGAAAAGGCAATGGGAGAGTTCCTGTTTTCCGCTGCAAGCCTGTCGAGTCTGCTGAAGACCGACAGTGAAAGGTCGCTGTATAATGCCTGCGATGAACATATCGCCCGGTTCAGACAGTATGAAGCTGCCGCAGCCGAGAAGGGCATTGATATACAGGATTCGGATACGAAAGTAACGAATCAGCTTTGGAAAGAGTATTCAAAATAAAAAAATTGGAGGAATAGCAAAATGAACAAATCAGATCTTATTAATGTAGTATCTGCGAAAGCAGAAATCAGCAAGAAGGATGCAGAAAAGGCAGTTACAGCGCTTTTCGATACTATTGTTGAGGAAGTTTCTAACGGTAACGATATCCGCATCGTAGGCTTCGGTACTTTTGAATGCCGTGAGAGAAAAGAGAGAACAGGCTGCAACCCCCGTACAAACGAAAAGATCACAATTCCTGCATCAAAGGTTCCTGCATTCAAGGCAGGCAAGGCTTTCAAGGATTCTGTTGACGCAGCAAAATAATCAATTGAAGATCTCGGGTCAGACCCGATGTAAACCGGTCATTGCGATCGGTTTACATTTTTATAAGGAGTAAATATGAGACTGGACAAATATCTGAAAATCAGCAGAATAATAAAAAGGCGAACCATTGCAAACGAAGCCTGTGACGCAGGCAGAGTTATTGTAAACGGAAAGCCTGCAAGAGCATCATATGATGTAAAGATCGGCGATGTGATCGAGATAAGTCTCGGCGCGCATCCCATCAAGGCAGAGGTCGTAAGCATCAATGAATATGCGAAAAAGGACGAAGCATCACTGATGTATAAAATGCTCAGCTGAATATGAATATCCCATTGCCCTGCAGCATAAGCTTTATTATCAGAATGAAATAAGCTTAGCTGCGGAGGGATGGCTTTGGATCAGACGTCAGGCAAAAATGTAATGACTGCAAAGCATAATCTGATACTGGAGGGAAGAAGAACGCTGAATGTCAGCGGTGTAAAGGATGTAACGGAATTCGATGAGGGAAAGGTAATGCTCCTGACAGAAGCCGGCGAGCTGTATGTCGAGGGCGAAAAGCTCCATATCAATAATTTCAGCCAGCAGACCGGAGAGCTTGATCTGGATGGCAGGATCAATTCGCTTATCTATAACGAGCATCAGGAAAAGGAAGGCGGATTCTTTTCAAGATTATTCAGATAGGGTGATTCCATGGAGCTGACTACTCAGCAGCAGACAAATGCGTTTCTCTGGGCATTTGCTGCAGGAGTTGTTATCGCATTGATCTATATAGCTATGGAGCTTGTCAGAATGATTTTTTCAGCATCAAGGCTGCATATATTCATAGGCGATATGATATTTGCCTTTTCAGCCTTTCTGATAAATTTTCTTTATGCCGTAGCCATGACCGAAGGAAAGGTCAGAGCCTATGTAATTGCGGCAGAGCTGATAAGCTTCATTTTGATATATATTTTATGGATAAAAACAATAAAATGTCCGATAAAGAAATTTATCGGAATAATAAATAACAGAATAGTCAGTCGGGTGTTGATATTTGGTAAAAATACCCTTGAATCAATAATTAGTGACCCAAAATTAAACCAATTTTATAAAAAAAGGAAAAAACACTAAAAAAATGTCGATTTTTCTTGCAAGAAAGTAAGTAATGTAGTATAATAATAGCACGGCTGACAAAAGAGTTGGATGGTGGTAGATTTGAAGGCTAAAGCTGCAAAGAGAACAAGAAGGGGCAGGAAGTCTAAAAAAAGCAGAAATATCCTTCTATATGTTATAATGATAATTATTACATTCTACGTTCTATTTCTTATGGTTGACCTGCAGATACGCATAAGCAATGCAAAAACTGAGCTTTCGCAGATTGAAGAAAGAATTTTTACTCAGGAGCAAACAAATAAGGAGCTTAAAAAAGTTTCGGATGCTGTTGAAAAGAACGATGATAAGGCTTTCTCTGATTATGTAGAAAAAATAGCTCGTGAAGATCTGGATTATGTAAAAAACGGTGAAGTTGTATTTGTAAACATAGCCGGTGATTGAGAGGAGAAAGCATATTTAATATGAGTCTTGAAGTTGGAATGATAATCGAAGGTAAAGTCACCGGAATCACTAAGTTCGGTGCGTTTGTTGATCTTGAAGGCGGAAAAACCGGTATGGTACATATATCCGAGGTAGCTCCGACATATGTAAACGATATCAAGGATTTTCTCAGCGAGGGTCAGAAGGTCAAAGTCAAGATCCTTACTATCGGTGAGGACGGCAAGATCAGTCTGTCCATCAAAAAAGCGTTGCCCCAGCAGAAAAAGCCGGCTGCCGGTAATCATAACGGCAATAACGCTCATGGAAAAGGAGCGGCTCCCAAGCCTGCTGCTGCTCGTCCGGGAAGCTTTGAATGGCAGTCATCTAAAAAGAGCGAGCCTTCAAGCTTTGAGGATATGCTTTCCAAGTTCAAGCAGACAAGCGATGAAAAAATGTCAGACCTTAAAAGAATGGAAAATAAAAGAGGCGGTTATTCAAGAAGAGGCAGTTCTTCAAAATAACCTTACAGATCGGAGCGTCAGTTGACTCTCCGATTTTTTTGAAAGGAAATAATATGATATTAACAAATCTAACTATATATACCATGAATTCCGAAAATGAGATCATCGAAAACGGAGCAATACGCACAGAGGGAAATAAAATCGCTGAGATAGGGAAGAGTGAAGAGCTTTCCGGCAGTAATGAGGAGATAATTGATATGGGCGGGATAAATGTATATCCCGGCTTTATTGATGCGCATACTCATTTAGGTATATTCGGCGATTCAGAAGAATACTGCGACGGCAACGAGGATTCCGACCCCATAACCCCTCAGCTCAGAGTGATCGACGGGATAGACACAGGCAATATGTATTTTGAAGAGGCCGTCCGCGCAGGCGTTACTACAGCAATAATCAGCCCCGGCAGCACAAACCCCATCGCCGGTCAGATAAGCGCTGTCAAGACATATTCGCCCTCATTTCCTGATGCCGGCAGGATAGACGATATGGTGATAAAAACACCCATTGCTGTAAAATTTGCCCTTGGGGAGAATCCGAAATCCACATATAACGATAAAGAGCAGATGCCCGTGACCAGAATGGCGGTCGCAGCGCTTATCCGCGAAGCCCTTGAAAAAGCTAAACGCTACGAAAAACAAAAAAACCAGTATGAAAGCGATATTGAAAACTGTGACGAGCCGGAATATGACCAGAAATCCGAAGCAATGCTTGATCTTATCAGAAGAAATATCCCCGCCCATTTTCACGCTCATTCTGCAAATGATATCTACACCGCTATCCGTATTGCAAAGGAGTTCGATATCAGAGCAGTGATCGTCCACGCAACACAGGGGCATGAAATATGCGCCGGCATTATCAATGAAGTAGAGGGCGTGCTTTCAGGACCTATACTTACCGATGTAAGCAAGCCTGAGCTCAGACATCTTTCTTTGTCATCACCGGGAATAATCTCAAAAAGCGGGATCCCCACAGCGCTCATAACCGATCATCCGGAAACCCCCATAAGCCTGCTGACGCTTTGCGCTGCGGCAGCCGTCAGGGGAGGAATGGACAGGAATGACGCTCTCAGGGCTATCACTATCACACCCGCTGAGATATGCGGCATAGCTGACAGAACCGGCTCCATCGAAGCAGGAAAGGACGCAGATCTTGTTTTTTTCAGGCACGATCCCTTTGATATCACTGAAAAACCGCTTCATACCATGATCGGCGGCAGGCTTTTATCCTTTGAATAAGCTCTTGTGAAGTATAGTAATATTATATAAAATAATATTATAAATTTTTTACATAAAATTAAAGAAAAGTATTCCATTTTTTAGTAAATAGTGTTATAATATAAATGTCATAGAAAGTCAGTGCTTTGAAAAAGTGCTTTGAGGGCTGATTTTGTGTGACATATCAAATACATACTAAGGAGGCTTAGTTATGAAGTATAACATTATTGGCAGGAAAGTAAATCTGAGAGATAACTTTAAGGAGCGTGTTTACAAAAAGCTTGGCAAATTTGAAAAGATCTTTTCAGAAGACGCAGAAGCAGTTGTAACTGTTACAGTTGAGAAAAACCGTCAGACTGTTGAGGTTACGATTCGCGATAATGGAATGATGTATCGTGCTGAAAGCACTGCGTTGGAGATGAACGATGCTCTTGACGCAGTTGTTGATATACTTGGAGGTCAGATCAGAAAGAATAAGACAAAGCTCAGCAAGAAAATGAAGCCTGAATCATTCGAGCAGTACTTTGCTGAGGATGACGGCAATTATGAAGGCGACGAGCTTGGGGATGAGGATTATGCAGTTGTCAAGACTAAGACCTTCTCAGTAAAGCCGCTGAGCGTTGAGGAAGCAATTCTTCAGATGAATATGATCGGACATGAGTTCTTCATGTTCAGAAATGCAAATACAAATGAGATCAATGTAGTATATAAGCGTAAGAACGGAACCTATGGTCTTCTTGAGCCGGAGGTATGATGTTCTGAATTGAGCATAATAATGCATTGAACCAGCCCCTCCGGGATCTTTCCCGGAGGGGCATTAATGATGTGTTAGCGAAAAAATACCGGGAGTTTTTGTAGGAGCCGGCTCAGACAATAATTTTTCCCCTGACCATCCGGCTATAGCCCATAGCTTCAACATTAAGCAGCTTTGAGCTGCCGCCTTTCGAGGCGCCGATCAATTATTTTCGCCTGATCTCATAGATACGATACACCAGAAATCTGTCCAAAAAACAATGAATAAAGTGAGCTTTTCAGCGGATATGATATTTGTTTTCCTGTCATGCTCCCCTGGATAGATAGCTTTTCAACATAAATCACATTTGTTATTATTGACATAAAACCCATTTGTATTTTACAGCACTTTGACATAGGTATTAGCAATATACACAAGATTTCAAAGCCAAATTAGTTATAGGCGTCTAAAGAACAGAAATGATTTTAAATTTTTAAATTTTTAATTTTCTCTTGAAATTTGTTTTTCAGTCTGTTATTATAAACCTGCACTCAGGGAGACAGCAAATAAAGCCTCCGGCTTGATGCGGTCAATACTCCCTTGAAAAACTAAAAATTTAAAGGAGATTCATTATGACAACTACAACTCGTAAAACAAGCAGGATCGTAGCAGCAGTTCTTACAATCGCTACACTCATCGGTATGGTTTTCGTTATCGGCAGCACATCTGCTAAGACAGTAGATGCAGCAACAGATAAGGTAAGCGTTTATTCTTCAAACATTTACTTCACAAAGTATGGCGCAAGAACATACGAAGTTTTCATCCAGACAAACGACAGCGCAGCTGATCAGCAGGTATATGTTCACTACAACTACATGAACGATATGGCTTGGCAGGATACAGAGGCTTCTCTTTACACAACACTTTCAGACGGTTCCAAGATCTGGAGAGCAGTATTCAGCAGCTTCAACACAAAGTATGCAGTAAAGCTCGTTGCTAACGGTGTTACATACTGGGATAACAACAACGGCAAGGATTACAACGGCACAGAGACAGTAGTTAAGGCTCCTGTAGCTTCACAGAGACTCGGTTATCAGTATTACACACTCGGCGGCTTCCGCATCAACGCTGTTCTTCAGAACTATGGCTACAATAAGGAAGTATTCGTAAGATACACAACAAACGGCTGGAATTCCTACAGTGATGTTGCTCTCACATACAACAACACAAACGAGGACGGCACAGAGACATGGACAACAACAATCAACGATAATCTCAACGTTCTCCAGGCTGGCGATTTCCAGTATGCAATCTGCTACAGAGTAAACGGCACAGAGTACTGGGCAAACAACTTCGGTTCTAACTACGACAGATCATTCTACATCTATCAGTAATATAAAGCTTTGAAATATAAAAAGCACATGGGCTGCTGCAAAGTAACATTTGCGGCAGCCCATGATTTTTTATGCTTTGATCTCTCATGGTAATAATGTCAACAGAGTTCTACCTGAATCCGTGAAACTCAACGGTGAAAATATAAAAAACTACTGTATTTATGAGTAGTTTTTATTTATGGATCAGAAATATCATATTCACCAGAAGGGTGCAGCTTCAGATGAACATTAACACCCTCAAATTAAAAAAATACCAACTCTAAGCTGCTGAAGCCCGGCTATCTACAGGGGATAAGGAAAAAGGTTTCCACCTTTTGATCCACCAAAGAAGAAATACTAATGAAGCATGGCTCATGGCATGAAAGCAGAACAGCGAATTCTTTTTATCCGTCAGCAACGGAGATGTCAGTTTCACGGATTCAGGTTCTGCTAATAATACCACCAAACTATCGCTCGCGGGAATGACAGTATTACTTTGTCAGACCAGCCCCGCGATCATGACACCGGCGGCACTCCGGCGGGTTCGTGTAAAATATTTCTGGGAGTTTTTCGTTGAAGCCCGCTGAGGATAATTCCTTTTCCCCCTTA
>ONNU01000258.1 GCA_900319255.1 uncultured Eubacteriales bacterium | reverse complement strand
TATCTTTGTCAGTAAATATGCTGCGGAGCATTATGTTTCCCGCGGCGATAAGGTATATGTAGTGAACCGCAACACTCATCCCCAGCCGGAGGGCGTGACCCTTATTAAGGGAGATAAGTCACAGATCAATCCCGGGCTTTCCTCTGTCGGCTTTGATCTGGTTCTTGCGGTCAATATCTATACTCGTCAGGAAATGAAAAACCTCCTTGACAGTCTTGACGGCAATGTTGGCAGGATAGTATTTATCAGCTCAAGCGCAGTTTACCCCGAGAATACAGCCATCCCCTACAGCGCAGCTGCACCGGTGGGTGCAAATTCAGTATGGGGAGCATACGGCACAAACAAGATCGAAGCCGAAAGGGAGCTGCTTGAAAGATATCCGGATGCGTACATCCTGCGCCCGCCGTATTTTTACGGAAAGTATCAGTGCATATACAGAGAGGGCTTTGTATTCGACTGCGCCGCAAAGGGAATGCCCTTCTATGTTCCCGGCGACGGAAGTATGCCGCTCCAGTTCTATAACGTAAGCGATCTTTGCCGTTTCATGGACAGACTGATAGAGCTTTGTCCGAAGAAAAATATCTTTAATGTGGGGAACAGGGATATCGTTGATATCAATACATATGTAAAGCTGTGCTATCAGGCGGCAGGCGCAGAATGCAGGCTGATAAATGTTGATATGTCCGTACCCCAGAGAGCATATTTCCCGTTCTACAGATATTCATATTCTCTTGATGTTTCAGATCAGTATGATATCGTTCCCGGAACGGTTCCTCTTGATGAGGGTATCAGGGAGGAATATCTTTATTATATCGACCATCAGTCTGAGGTATTCAAAAGAAATGACTATTTTGAATATATTGAGAATAATCTCAGAGTGAAATGATCTCTTGATTTGAAACAGCAGTTATAAAAGGGAAACCGCAGGAGCAGCTGCTCCTTATGGTTTCTCTTTTTTCATTACTGCGGCTGTTGATGTAATATCCTTCGGTTATTTGTTATCCGGCTATTTGTAGAATCTGTCCTGATCTATTTGTAGGATATGTGTATATGTAGAATTTCGCATCAGTAATTTATGAATATCAACGAACAATAAAATGTATTGTGTAAATAATTCTCGGTTATAATTCTATCTTGATAATATCCCGTAAAACACATGGGCTATAATGATATGCGTACGTCAAAATCAGGATCGGTTCGGTCACAGCCGGAGCAGCTTTATTCTGCTGCCCTTTGCGCAGATAGCCCCTTCCTCCTTCATTCTTTTCATTTCACGCATCATTGCGCTGCGGTCAACGGAAAGATAATCCGCCATGTCGGATAATGAAACAGGAAGCTCCAGATCGTCTGTACCCTTCTGATCCTTCAGATACCTGAAATAGGTGGTAAGCTTTCCTCTTATGGAACGGCTTGACAAAATATCAATATGCATCTGGCAGCGCCGGAAGGAATTGAAAATGATTGAATTGATGACAGCCCTGTGCATCTCACAGTTTTTGCTGCAGCAGTTCATCAGCCTGTCGTAGGGCAAGAAGGAGATCTCGCAGTCCTCCTTTGAAAGGACATAATGAAGATTGACAGGCGAGTCCGGCGTAAAGCCCTTTCCGAATACTGTTCCTCTTTCGTAATAATCAATAATGCTGCTGCCGCCGTCCTCGCTTATGCTTATCAGGCAGGCAAGACCTTTTCTGATAATACCGATGCTTTCTGTTTTATCAGTATGGCGCAGGATGATCTCGTTTTTGCCGAAGAGCTTTGTTTCGGCATTTATGCAGCCGCTCAGTTGTGAAAGATCTTCTTCGGATACGGTGTTGAAGATGGAATATCTGTTCATTTTGTCACCTCTATATCTCGTGGGTAATTTTTGTGCATAACGCTATATCTTGTATAATATCATAAAATAGTTGCATTTGCAACAGACAATTGCAAAAGTTTGTAATAAAATAGGTATCACGCACTGCACAGGACGTGCTTAAAAGAAAACCGGATAAGTGTTTTCTCAAATTTTTTTATGGAGATGTTAATTTATGAGAATTATCAAAAGAAATTCTTCGGAAGAATCATTTGATATCAATAAGATCATAGTTGCTGTCTCAAAGGCGAACAATGCAACCGAAAAAGGAAAGATCACAGATGAACAGATCCGTGATATAGCTGAATATGTGGAGTATAAGTGCAGCCGCATGGATCGCGCCGTATCCGTTGAGGAAATCCAGGATATGGTAGAGGATCAGATCATGGCAAAGGGCGCATTCAATCTTGCAAAGAATTATGTAAGATACAGATATACCCGATCGCTCATCCGTTCCTCAAATACAACGGATAATAAGATACTCAGCCTCATCGAATGTAACAACGAGGAGGCAAAGCAGGAGAATTCAAATAAAAACCCCACTGTCAACAGCGTACAGCGCGATTATATGGCAGGCGAAGTCAGCAAGGACCTGACAAAGAGAATTCTTTT
>ONNU01000145.1 GCA_900319255.1 uncultured Eubacteriales bacterium | reverse complement strand
CCTTTTGAAATCCCTTTTCCTTATCTCCCCCCCGGGTTCGCTCCACGTGGGTAGGTTTTATCGAATTTCTGCTTTCTGTCCAACGCGCGGAGGATCGGTATGGTGAGCTGATTCGGAATTTTACCCCTCCGTCATCTGTTCGTTTTTGCACATTGAAAGCAAAAAAACGAATACTATACCATAGTTTTCTCTGTACAATATGATACACTAAAGCCTTTTTTTTACAAATAATATTCCCATTTTCAACTTTCAGTTTATCCTCATTCATTTTCCCTTTCCGGATTCCGGACAGAGCATTTGAAGCCATTATATCAATAAGAAAAGCGGCAGCCGTATTTCAGCACGGCTGCCGCTTGGATATTTGAATTATTTGTTCATAAACTCAGTGATCTTCTTTTCAAGACCTGCTGCGTCAAGACCAAACTCGCTGAGAAGTCCTACTGCAGGACCGCTGTGACCGTATACATCCTCTACGCCGATCCTGTATACCGGTACAGGACAGCTCTCAGAGGTGACTGCTGCCACTGCCTCGCCGAGACCGCCGATGATATTGTGCTCTTCAACGGTGATGATCTTTCCGGTTTCCTTTGCAGCCTTGAGGATGATATCCTTGTCAATAGGCTTGATGGTGTGCATATTGATAAGACGAGCGTTTATGCCCTTCTCCCTGAGCGCTCTTACAGCCTTGAGAGCCTCGTATACAACAAGGCCTGTTGCGATAACCGTAACGTCATTGCCTTCCTCAAGCGTGATGCCCTTGCCGATCTCGAAGGTGTAATTATCGGGATCGTTGAAGCTTTCTATTGCAAGTCTGCCCAGTCTGATGTAAACGGGACCCTTGTATTCGTAAGCAGCCTTTGTTGCTGCGATCATTTCATAGTGATCCGCAGGATTGAGGATAACCATTCCCGGGATAGTTCTCATAAGCGCCAGATCCTCGCAGCACTGATGTGTTGCGCCGTCCTCACCTACAGAAATACCTGCGTGGGAGCCTGCGATCTTGACATTCAGGTGAGGATAGCCTACTGAGTTCCTTACCTGCTCATATGCTCTTCCTGTTGCGAACATTGCAAAGGATGCTGCAAAGGGTACCATTCCTGCTGCTGCAAGTCCTGCTGCAACTCCGATCATATTGCCTTCTGCGATTCCGCAGTCATAAAAACGCTCGGGATAAGCCTTCTTGAAAATGTCGGTCTTTGTGGCAGCCGCAAGGTCTGCATCAAGTACCAGTACATCATCATGCTCCTTTGCCAGCTCACAAAGAGCCATACCGAAGCTTTCTCTTGTTGCTATTTTCTTACTTTCTGCCATTTCTTATGCCTCCAATGCTTTAAGCTGTGCTCTGAGTTCGTCCATAGCGGTCTGGTACTGCTCGGCGTTCGGAGCCTTTCCGTGCCAGCCTACCTGATTTTCCATAAAGGAAACGCCCTTGCCCTTAACAGTGTTTGCGATAATAACTGTGGGCTTGTCCTTTGTCTGCTTTGCCTTATTGACAGCAGCCTCGATCTGCTCGAAATCGTGACCGTCTATTGTGATGACCTCGAAGCCGAAGGAACGGAACTTCTCATCAAGAGCGCTGAGACCAGCAACATCTGCAACAGTACCGTCGATCTGGAGACCGTTGGAATCAACGAATACGGTAAGATTATCCAGCTTGTTGTGAGAAGCGAACATTGCAGCCTCCCAGACCTGACCTTCCTCACATTCGCCGTCGCCCAGCATTGCAAATACGCGGTAATCCCTGCCGCTGATCTTGCCTGCCAGAGCCATACCGCAGGCTGCTGAAATACCCTGACCCAGTGAGCCGGAGCTCATATCAATGCCGGGGGTGTGCTTCATATCAGGATGCCCCTGAAGCATTGCGCCGATCTGACGAAGTACCTTTATCTCGTCAGTCGGGAAAAAGCCCTTGAGAGCAAGCGCAGCATAAAGCGCCGGGCAGCAGTGACCCTTTGAAAGTACAAAGCGGTCTCTGTCAGGATTCTTAGGATCCTTGGGATCTACCCTCATCTCCTTGAAATAAAGGTAGGTCATGATATCCGCTGCGGAAAGTGATCCGCCCGGATGACCCGACTTTGCATTGAAAACGCCCTCGACTGTCCACAGCCTTACATTACAGGCTGTTTTTTTCAGTTCCAAGATTTCTGACTTATCCATTTTGTTCGTTCTCCTCCGATTCCACAGGCGCTTTCACGCCGAAATTCAGGAGCTGCCCTCTCTCAGCATCCGCCGGATACGGCAGGCTCGGTTTATTACAGCAGCCAAAGCCGCTTCGTGCCGTTAATTATCATCGTCATTTTCAGGAGCATCCAGCGTATCCACAAGATCCTTCTGTACGACATCTCTGCTCTGGGTCTTTACCGGAGCCACATGCTTTGCGCCGAATGCGCTGCGCTTGGGTTTATTTATTACCTTTTTCGCACCCTTTCCGCCGTCAGCCAGGGGATCGGTCTCCGGAAGCTCATTCTTAGCCTTTTCAGCCTCTTCTTTTTTCTTAGCCCTGACATTAACGATAATGACCACGGTTATCATGGCAATACCCGCAAGAAGAAGCGGGATACCGATCACAAGATATATCCATGTATCGTTTACGTCATCCTTTGTGGATTTATCCTTGAGCGTACCGAAGCTTTCGCCGCCGGAGGTTTTGCTGACAGTGCCGGTCTGTTTACCGGAGGCTTCTGACTTTTCGCTGCCGGACTGCTGCTGTGAAGTAAGGGAATTCTGAATTTCCTCCCAGTCCTTCGAGGTCAGCTCCTTGGTATCAACAGATATTTCCTCCGGATCAATCTCCGAGCTTTCCTCCGAAGCTTCGCCGTCAGGTTCTGTAGTTTCACCTGTTTCCTGAGCCGTTTCGCCTGTCAAATCATCTGTATTATCATAAGCATTGTAATCATATTCAGTACCTTCATGGTATTGACCGAAATAATCGTCATCATCATTATCGGATGTACTTGTCTCCGGAGGGATATATACCGTATCCGGTGCGACTTCCTGCGGGATATATTCCACGGAAGCTTCCTGCTGGTCACCATTATCATACTGTTCGCCGTTATCATAATAATCCTCGGCAAATGCAGTTGCTGAAAACGCTCCTGCTGCCACTGCCGCGCAAGCAAGCAAAGCTGCAAGAAGCTTTGACATATGTTTTGAATTCATATATACATTACCGCATCCTTCTTTGATCGTTAAAAGCAACCTCTCTGACAGTTACCCACATCATATAATATCATAAACCGACATCGTTTTACAATACAATAATTATTTTTTTTCGTTTTTACAGTTATTATCCCGGCTGCAGGCAGAATTAATGTTCAATTCCACCAATGGCGCAAACTGCCGCTGCTGCGCTCATTGGATCAGCTCCCCCAGAAACAGCTCAAAGCACAGTCCGTCCTGCTCCGGTATCTGCATTTCATCCGAAGCCGTGATAGCCTTTGAAACAAAATCAGCCGCCTTTTTCACAGAATCACACAGCGCAGCGCCGTTCACCATATCCGCAGCGATGACCGAAGCAAAGACATCCCCCGTACCTGCCCTTCTTGAGCCTGAGCGGGGGCTTTTCAGCAGCAGGCTGTTACCGTCATGCTCATAGATAAAGTTACATATATCATTCCCCTGATCTATGCCTGTTATTACTATATTTTTACTCCCCAGCTCCACAAGCTTTTCAGCGATGCTCATAAGCGTATCAATACTGCTGATCTCTCTTGTGTAGGGAGTTTCTGTAAGTATGCATGCCTCTGTAAGATTCGGGGTAATGATATCCGAATGTCTGATAAGTCTTGCGATATTTCTGCAAAGCCCGGGGGTAAGCGTAGCGTAGGTTCTGCCGTCGTCGCCCATCACAGGATCCACGATGATCCTTGTGTTTTCACCCGCAAAGCGACCTATGAAATCCGAAACGATATCGACCTGTCTTTCCGACCCTAAAAAGCCCGTATATATGCCGTCAAATTCAAGTCCGAGCTTTTCCCATTTTGAATAATAATATTTCATCTTATCGGTATAGTCATCAAAGAAATAATCCTCATAACCCGTATGATTGGAAAGAACAGCTGTAGGCACA
The DNA here is from genome assembly GCA_900319255.1 of uncultured Eubacteriales bacterium. Lineage (GTDB taxonomy): Bacteria > Bacillota > Clostridia > Oscillospirales > Acutalibacteraceae > UBA1213. The sequence goes on along the minus strand of ONNU01000145.1, from coordinate 2,021 downwards.
GCGCAGCACTGTATACCCATAGCTGAAATAACAGGCAGTGAAACCGTCAGCGAGCAGCGTCCGAAGCCCGAAAAATCATTGATGACTGCTATTCTCTTTTGTCTTTTACATTCCATTAAAAAACCCCGCTTCTCACCCTCCGGCTCCCGCCGCATTCATCATATTTACAACAAAGAACATATATATTATATCCTCTCTCTCTTACTCTGTCAACCGCCGCCGGCGTGCCGCCGGTGTCATGTTCGCGGGGGCAGTTTCTGACAAAGCGTTATTTTCGTTCCCGCGTGTTATAGTTGGATGATAAGGGGGAAAAGGAATTATTCTCAGCGGGATTCAACGAAAAACTCCCAGAAATATTTTACACGAACGCCGGCGTGCCGCCGGTGTCATGTTCGCGGGGGCAGTTTCTGACAAAGCGTTACTTTCGTTCCCGCGTGTTATAGTTGGATGGTAGTGGGAAATGGAATTATTCTCAGCCGGCTTCTTAGCAAAGTCCCAGAATTATTTTACACGAACGGAACCGGCGGCACGCCGGCGGGGATTGTATTTTTTGGGGAAATGGTGTATAATATGGAGGATAGCGGAGGTGATCGTGTGACCGAAGGCGAATTTCAGGAATTTCTCATTACGATAGGCTATAGATATAACGGTAAATCAAAATCAGGCTTCAATACCTTTGAGGGCTTTCATACAATCGCAACATACCCTGCAAAGGAAAGCAGATATACATTCGTTTTAGGCGCGGCTGTGCATGATATGCAGAAGCTGTCGGCTAAGCTCAGAAAATTCCTGACTGAAAACAAGGAATTCGTGACCAGGGCGGATTATAAGGATAAACGCATCCGTGTCCATGTCAGACAAACGGTCGATTCAGAAATAGATAAAGAACATCTGAAGGAAACTGCGCGGTTCTTTACGGAGCTTTGCAAAAGCGGTATCATGCATCCCGTGTGCAGAGTTTGCGCAAGGGACAGGAAAACCGGCATTTATATCGTCGGCACAGAGCTTGTTCCCATCTGCGAGAAATGTATCGTTAAAAAGCGCAGACAATATGAGATACGCCGGGATATGTTCATCAAGAAAAAACAGAACATGACCGCCGGTATCGCCGGCGCTTTGTTCGGCGCAGCTCTCGGCAGCTCTGTTTATATCCTGCTGTACCAGTTCGCGCAGTTTTACGGGCTTTGGGCAGGAATAATCGTTTCCTGCGTTTTTGCCGGCTTTGTCATCGCCGGAAAAAGAGCAACAAGACTCAGCGCTGTGATATGCGAGGTCATAGCCTTTATTGCTTTCCTCTTTGCAGAATATCTGGCGCTTATCGCAAATATGGCTATCCTTATCGAACGGAACGGCGGCGGCATCGTTGTAACAGAGGCTATCGAATCCACCAACGCAAGCTTTATGACATTCAGCATACTCAACGGCATCGTTCTTGAGCTTATTATCGGAACAGCTCTTATGGCTGTCATAGGCGTTCTGTATTTCTTCAAGCGCGCCCTGACAAGACCCCTCAAGATATCAAAAAACCTGCTTTGAAAAAATCCGGAGCAACACGCATCATGCGGCTGCTCCGTTTTTTATTTCCGTTCGTATAAAAATCAGACAAAAAAAGAGGAGCATACCTCCCCATGATACGCTCCCAGCTCAAAGAAAGAAGAAACCGTTCCACTCCAATAAAACGATATCTGTATTTCAAGAAGTTGTTGTCTTTAATTTATGCTTTAATTATATTCCATTTTCACTTATTAATCAATGTATAATTATTTATGAAAAAGTAAACAAACTGTTAATTAGTTATCAGATGAACAAATTTGAGATCAATCCGGAACAGGAATTAGTAAGTTTGCCGCTTTGAGCTTTGTGCTTTCTTAGTGTAATCTGAATCCGCCGTTCCACTTTATTACGCTAAGTCATACTTCATTAATGTTTCTGCTTTGGTGGGTCAAAAGGTGGAAACCACTTTCATTATCCCTCCGGCAAGCAGAACTTTAATGACTAAGATATGGGATTGTCAGGAGCTT
>ONNU01000195.1 GCA_900319255.1 uncultured Eubacteriales bacterium | reverse complement strand
AGAAGTTTATGATAGATTCGCTCAGATACTGGGCGACTGAATATCACCTTGACGGCTTCCGCTTTGACCTCATGGGTATCCATGACTGCGATACCATGAATAAGATCCGTCAGGAGCTTGATAAGATCAGCCCGGATATCCTTCTCTACGGCGAACCCTGGACAGCAGAAGCAACCCCCTGTCCCAAGCCCACAGCGGTACAGAGCAATATGTACCTTGTATCTGAGGAGGTCGCAGCCTTCAACGATAAGGTAAGAGATGCAATAAAGGGCAGCTGCTTCAATGCCTCCGACCCGGGCTTTATCCAGGGCGCAACAGGCTTTGAAACTGCTCTCAAGGGTGGCATACAGGCAAACTCCACCACAATGGGAAATGCCAAGTGGTCGAAGCAGCCCTCCCAGACCGTTACCTATACCTCAGCCCATGATAACTATACGCTTTATGATAAGCTTGTAAAATCCGTAAAGGGCGGCAGCGGCTACGGCAACCGCTATGACGATCTTGTAGCAATGAACAAGCTTGCAGGCGGCATTATCCTGACCTCTCAGGGTATGTCCTTCTTCCAGGCAGGCGAGGAATTTGCAAGATCAAAGTACGGTGATGAAAACAGCTATAAATCCTCCACCAGCGTAAATCAGCTCAAATGGAGCAATACCGTGACATATTCCGATATTGTCAGCTACTACAAGGGTCTTATCAGCATCAGAAAGGCATATGCGCCCTTCAGGGATCCTACCAATGTCAGCAATGGAACCATTTACTTCTCATGGGGTGATTCCTGCCCTGCAAAGGTAGTTGCCTTTACAATGTATAATAAGAATTCAACGGGAAAAGAGTGGAATTTTGCAGCTGTTATCCATAATGCAAATACCACCTCCCAGACTGTAAAGCTGATGACTTACGACGGAGTAACCCTTCCCACACAGTGGGTAAAGGTAGCTGACGGCAATACAGCAGGAACAGAGTCCCTGGGCACTGTATCCGGAAACAGCATTACCGTTCCCGCGCGTTCCACCGTTGTGCTTATCGACAAAACCAGCTTTGATAATACAGACCTTACATCGAAATGCTCGGTAACAGTAAATCACATCCTTGAGTCTGACGGAAGCATCCTCAAGACCGAAACTCTCAAGGGCGACGAGGGCGCATCCTACACCACCTCAGCTGACAGCTCCCTTCTGAATAACGGCTATATTCTGGATCATACATCAGGAGCCACCACCGGAACCTTCTCAAAGACCGGCGCAACAGTCAGCTATTACTATAAGATAGATACATCAAAATACGGCTCTGTCATCATCAGATACAGGGATGCTGACGAGGGCACGAAGATCGCTGATGATGAGACCATCACAGGACTTATAGGCACAGCTACAAATATAACGCCTAAGAGTATCAGCGGTTTTGAGTACAGCTCTATGGAATCCTCAGCGCCGGCTGATGTATTCTCAGGCATTACGCCTGTTGTTACGATGTATTATACATCCACCGCAGGCACAGGCACTACCATACATTACTATAATTCAAACGGCTGGAGCCAGGTTTCAATGTATGTCTATAACGGTTCAGGCAGCAGCGCTACCATTCATACAGGCGCATGGCCGGGAACCCTTATGACCAGCGAGGGCAACGGCTGGTATGTAGGCAACGTCCCGGATGTTGATTCAGCATTATTCATTGCAAACAATAATGTCACCACCTACGGCGAACAGGATCCTGCCGGCTATAATACTACAGGCTATCCGGTTGCCGGTGAGTCCTGGGTCAAGAACGGTCAGGTCTATCCCACAGGTATTGTAAATGTATATCTTGAAAATACCGACGGCAGCAGAACACTTCTCCAGACCCTCAAGGGAATGGCAGACGGAGTTAATACATATACTGTCACCCCCGATCTTCCCGACGGTGTGGATATTACCGTTCCGGACAACACCTCCGGTCTTTACACCAAGGGCGTTACAGAGGTTGTTTATAAGGCTGTCCAGTCCGAGCCTCTTGTAAATAATTCCACCATAAGCAAAACATCTTTAAAGGTGGGGGAGAGCGCAACTCTCACAGCAGCTGCCTCCGGCGGATATGACCCCTACACCTACACCTACAGATACAAGAAGCTGGGGGAATCTGATTACACGATCATCGGTCAGGCAGACACCAGCAGCAAGACCGCAAAATTCACTCCCTCTGAAGCCGGAACATATTATGTTGATATTATCGTAACAGACAGCACATCAAGATCTGTCACAAAGACCTTTACTGTCAGCGTTTCAGCACCCGTTGATCCCCTTGCAAATAATTCCACAGTATCAGCCTCAACCGTTACAGCAGGAACAGAGATAAAGATCACAGGTAAGGCAAGCGGCGGTACAGCTCCCTATAAATATGCATATTATTATAAGCGCAGCGTCAATACCAAATGGAATGTTCTCGGCACAGAATACGGCACAGCAACAAGCGCAAGCTTCACACCCGGTTCAGCTGCGATATTCGATGTCAAGGTATCCGTAAAGGACAACACCGGAGAGATCGTAGACAAGGAAATGCAGGTCACTGTAATTGATAACAACAGCCTGATAAATGAGTCATATATCAGCACAGAGATCGCACAGATAGGCGATGATATCCGCGCAACAGGCGCAGCATCAGGGGGAACAGGTCCCTACACCTACGCATATTATTTCAAGAGATCCACCAATACAAAATGGAACAGGATGGGCGAGGAATTCGGTTCATCACTTTGGGCTACTCTTGTACCGAAGGCAGCGGCAGATTATGATCTCAAGGTCATTGCAAAGGACAGCAAGGGCAATACTGTAACAAAGACCTTCCGCGCAACGGTTGTGGATAGCCTGCCCCTGACAAATATCGCAATAATCAACCGTCCCACGACCCTCCCGGTAAATACAACAATAACCATGTCCGGCAGAACGGTGGGCGGAACGAAACCGGTAAGCTATCAGTTCTTCTTCAAGAGAACAGCCAATACAAAGTGGAACAAGCTGAGCTACGGCAATGAAAAGCGGACCTATGCAAAATTCACCCCCACTGCAGCAGCAAGCTATGATCTGCGCTGTGTAGCGATAGATTCCGAAGGAACGATCGCTGAAAAGACCTACACTATTACAGCAACGAAATAAAGCGCGGTACAGCTTACACAGGAGAGTAAAATAGTACTGAACAAAAGCCGGTGGAGCGAAGGTTCCATCGGCTTTTGAAATGTCTTTGCTGAAGATCCCTCCGCAAGGGTGAAAAAAAGGAGCTATCCACATTTCCATACCGATCCTCCGCTCGTCAAGCAGGAGCCGGAAACATGGTAAACCATCCCAAGCAGAGCGAACCCGGGTGGAGATAAGGAAAAGGGATTTCAAAAGGGGAGACCGGCGTGCCGCCGGTGTCATACTTGTCTTAGCGTATGTTCTTGAAATGCAGAACATTTTCAATCAACTTAGTATACTCTGAACTTAAACAAGGAGGGGGGCGCAGCCCCCCTCTTGTGGTTCTCCTCTTTTGTCGCAGCGGCAAAGCCGCTGCCCCCGGAAGAAGTCAGCATTTATCAGAAGTCAGGGTATAAAGAATAACTCCCGAATCCGCTGTCTGAAGCGCCGCTCATGGGTGAGGCGGAAAACAGAACGGGTTTTCTGTCAACTATCAGCCCCTATGACAAGACGGCTTCCATCACCGAGGAAAAGGATGTTTACGATCCGAAGGAATGGGGCACAGCATCCGGGCTTCTGTCAAGAGATACATACCTGGAGGCTTATTATGATTATATCATTCATGTAACAGATTTTGAAAACAATGTGTATGATCTGATGCGCGCCGCTGTCAATTATGCAACAGATCCTTCAGAACAGCTCATCCCGTAAGCTTTGCAGTTGTAACAAGCAGCACCTCCACCGGAGCTAAAACCGACACTGTAAGCACAGAGGTCAGCGCAGCTCCCTATACAGGCGACAGCACACCGCTGCTTATTACAGCGCTTGCAGTATAATTATCAGCCAGCACGATCCTTTTCATAAGAAAAAGGAAAAAACATAACTGATCAGCTATCCGTGATCCCGATTGCAGCATTACGATCCACCCGGGATCCGGTCTGAAAGCAAAGACGCAGCAGTCCAGAAACTGCCGCGCCTTTGTTTTTTCAGGTGATATGTTTACTGCTTGTAATCATTAATAACTCTGATAATGATATCATAAAGCTTTTCGACCTTGTATTCGCCGATGATGGGTTCAAGGTGTGATTCACCGATGCCTGAATCATCGGTGAGGAATACATAGGTTCCGCCAGTTGTGATAGCAGCTGCTCTGCCGAAAAGCTCAGTGTTCCTGTCTGAATTTGAGGAAATGACAGGAATGATGCGGATGCCCTTTTTTGCTGCTTCTCTGACAGCATCTGCCACCTGCGCAGCCTTTTCGTCATGGGGAGGAGCGTCAAGGATAAGGAATGCAAGCTTTACAGAATCCTGCTGCCAGCTGCTGTTTTTGATGGTTTCCTGGAGTATCTGGTCTACTGCTTCGGGAAGATCTCCGCCTCCGTTGGCGCTTTCATTATTGAGCTTCTGCTGGAGAGAAGCGATGTCATTCGTAAAGTCGTTGCACTTTGTTACATATTCATCCTTTTCGTCACGATAGAAATTAACGGAATATCTTGTATTTTCCGTTCCCACAGCTTCGGTGATAGCGGTAAATTCGCTTTGCAGGAAAAGCATTTCATCACCCATTGAGCCGGTGGTGTCAAGAATGAACATGATATCGGTATTCTTGTATGCCTCATGCCCGCCGTCAAAGGTCACGCTAAGCTCACGTCCGGAGCTTTTTGCAGCGCTCTGGGTATCTGTGCCTGTGGCTGCGATCTCATATTCCTGCTTTATGCACATGCTTTCGATCTCGACCTTTGTTCCGGCGTTTTCATCCTGACCGAAAAGATATGCATTTCCCTTTTTGTCTGTAACAGCCTCCCAGACAACTGTTCCGCCTGCGTCGATAAGCCTTGCCGAAGCATTCATTACAGGCTTGCCGTCCTTATCGGTAACGGTCACGGCTGTGCGGAATCTGGGGTCGATATTGTAGCTGGGGAAAGCTATCAGATCGGAATTGACAAGATTGGTGAAAAAGCCCCAGTTGTTATTGTCATTCCATTCGCCTGCGGTGAGAAGTCCTGCCTGGGGATTTACGCTGGGCTCCACAACAGGGGGTTCGTCAATGGGCGGATCTGCCGCGATGGTATCATCCCCGGCTTCCGGATATACCTCCCCCGTGAGTGATTTGTCTGCGGTATCGGTTTTCGGTGCTTCGGCAGCTGTCGCCGGAGCTTCTTCTGCAACAGCGCCCTCAAGGGCATCGCCCCTTACGGAATTTGTCATACTGTCAGCCGAATAGGTGAGGCTTTTCTTATCGGAATAGGAATCCGTCTCGGGAGCCACCGATGGGGGAGCCTCAGTTGTAGGCGCTGTGCGGGAGCCGTAAATATCGTCCCCGGAATCCGCCGCCTTGTTGTCCGCCTTTTGTGCAGAGCAGCCTGCTCCTGTTAATGCGAGCATTGCTGATACGATGATGATGCTAATGAATCTCTTTTTATTTTTCATGCTGAACGCCTCCTTTTTGCTATAATGATCCCCATATACAGAATTAGTTACACGAAAAACAAAAAAATTTTTGAAAATTTTTTCAGTATTCTTTTCCGGATGCTTTGAAGGTGAAAACGTGATGCTGACATCTCCGCTGCGGACGGAAAAAAGGGAATCCGCTGTTCCGCTTTCATGCTCTGAGAGATACTTCATTAGTATTTCTGCTTTGGTGAATCAAAAGGCGGAATCCCCTTTCCTTAACCCCCGTGGCAAGCCGGACTTTAATGACTAAGAGCTGGTATTGTCCGGTGCTTTACAAAAAAGCTTTCT
>ONNU01000233.1 GCA_900319255.1 uncultured Eubacteriales bacterium | reverse complement strand
CCCGCGTGTTATAGTTGAATGGTTTCGGGAAATAAATATATTCTCAGCCTGCTTCTTAGCAAAGTCCCAGAATTATTTTACACCAATACCACCGCCGCCGCCGGCGTGCCGCCGGGGTCATGTTCGCGTTGTAAGTTATTACCATGCAAGGCTTTTTCCTCGCGATTGTAAGATAATTTATTGGCGGCATTTTTTGTCGGTCAGCGATAGTTTTTTCGTTGCCAATCTTAATTTTACACTTAGGGCGCCGGCGTGCCGCCGGTGTCATGTTCGAATTCCTAATTCAATTCCTCTTTCCACTTTCCGGATTCCGCATTGCATTTCACAGTGAATTATATTCATGTAATTACACATTGTATATTCCATTAGCGAAAATATGCGCTGTTTTCTGGAAAATTATATAAAAAATTCCTGAAAAATTATCAATTTGGTATTGTAATTGTTTATATAATGTTATATAATTTGTTACAGTGATGAAAAAAATACGACAGGGTAAACTGTTTTTATACCATAATTACAAAGGAGGATCTGATTTTATGAAACAGTATACAGCCAAAAATATCTTTAATATTGCTCTCGCAGGTCACAGCGGCTCGGGTAAAACATCACTTGCCGAAGCTATGCTCTATCTCTGCGGCGGCTCTGACCGTCTCGGCAAGGTAAGCGACGGCAATACCGTTCTCGATTTTGACGCTGAGGAAATCAAGCGCAAGACTTCCGTTCAGACCTGTATCGCGCCTATGGAATGGAAAAACAAAAAGATCAACATTATTGACGCTCCCGGTCTTTTTGACTTTGAAGGCGGTCTGTATGAGGCTGCAAGAGCTGCTGATTCTGTGCTTATCACCGTTTCCGGCAAGGGCGGAGTCAGTGTCGGTACTGAAAAAGCTGTAAAGGCTGCTGACAAAAGAGGTCTGACAAAGATCTTCTTCGTAAACGGTCTGTGCGATGAAAGCTCCAGATTCTACCGTGTTTTTGAAAGCCTGAAATCATCCTTCGGTCCTTCAGTTTGTCCGGTAGTCGTTCCCTATATCGTTGACGGTCAGGCAGACTGCTATGTCAACCTTCTTGAATACAAGGCTTACAAATATATTGACGGCAAGATCAATGTCGTTCCGCTTCCCGATATGGGCGACAGACTTGAGGGTCTGCGCACTGCTATCTGTGAGGCTGTCGCTGAAACAAGCGATGAAATGTTTGAAAAATACTTCTCCGGCGAGGAATTCACTCCCGAAGAGATCATTGTCGGCGTAAGTCAGGGCGTTAAAAACGGCAGCATCAGCCCCGTATTCTGCGGTGATGCACTTCTGACCTACGGTGTTGAGCAGCTTCTCAACGGTCTTATCTGGCTTGCTCCCAATGCTGAGGACAAGGCTGGCGAGCTTGCAGTTGATCTTGACGGCGAGCCTGTTGAGCTGAGCGTTAATGAGGATGCGGCTGCTGCGGCAGTTGTATTCAAGACCGTTGCCGATCCCTTTGTGGGCAAGCTTTCCTACTTCAAGGTCATTTCCGGCAAGGTGGGTCCCGATACTCAGCTTATCAATATGAGAACAGGCGCTGCTGAAAAGGTTTCCAAGGTCATGACCGCAAAGGGCAAGAAGCTGGAGGATTCTCCCTATATCGGAGCAGGTGATATCGGCGCAGCTGCAAAGCTTTCCGCAAATACAGGCGATACCCTTTGCTCACCCGTCAGAAAGGTCATCCTTGACGGTGTTGATTATCCCCTGCCCTCACTTTCAATGGCTGTTTCTCCCAAGACAAAGGGCGAAGAGGACAAGGTCGCTCAGGGCATCCTTAAGCTCAGCGAGGAAGATCCCACTATCAAATTTGAAAATAATCACGAAACTCATCAGATGATAATAAGCGGCATGGGCGAGCAGCATCTTGATGTTATCGTTTCCAAGCTCAAGTCAAAATTCGGCGTTGACGTTGTACTTTCAAAGCCGAAGGTAGCTTACAGAGAGACTATCCGCAAGAGCGTCAAGGTTCAGGGCAGATACAAGAAGCAGACCGGCGGTCACGGTCAGTTCGGTGACGTATGG
>ONNU01000142.1 GCA_900319255.1 uncultured Eubacteriales bacterium | reverse complement strand
TTCGTTCATGTTAATAAATCAGCTCCATTCCTTCAGAAATGATTTTAAAAATCGGGATAACCCTTTGAAATAAATAAGGGTTATCCCGTGAGAGGCGATTAGTCTCTCTTTTTGCTGTCTATCTCTTCCACAGCCATCTTTATAAAGTCCTCAACAGACATAGCGCCCATATTGACATTCTTTCTGTTACGGACGGAAACTGTTCCCTCTTCGACCTCCTTGTTGCCGATGACCAGCATATAGGGGATCTTTTCAAGCTGAGCTTCTCTGATCTTGTAGCCGATCTTTTCGCTTCTGAGATCGGTTGTAACACGGATGCCGGCAGCGCAAAGCTGATCCCTGACCTCGTTTGCCCTGTCGGAAAGGTTTTCGCTCAGGGGCATTATGCGGACCTGCTCGGGCATAAGCCACATGGGAAGAGCGCCTGCGAAATGCTCCAGCATATATGCAAGTGTTCTTTCAAAGCAGCCGAGAGATGTTCTGTGGATGATATAGGGCAGCTTCTTCTGACCGTCCTTGTCGATATAGTACATACCGAATTTCTCAGCAAGCAGCATATCTATCTGGATCGTAACGATCGTATCCTCCTTGCCGAATACGTTCTTGTACTGGATATCAAGCTTCGGACCGTAGAATGCAGCCTCGTCAAAGCCTACCTCATATTCAAGACCTATATTGTCAAGGATACGCTTCATTGCGCTCTGGGCAGCCTCCCACTGTTCAGCAGTACCCTCGTATTTGTTGCTGGGGTTGGCAGGATCCCACTGTGAGAAGCGGAATGTGCAGTCCTCAAGGAGTCCGACTGTATCAAGGAAATACTTTGCAAGCTCCATACAGCCCTTGAATTCCTCTTCAAGCTGATCGGGTCTGATGATATAGTGACCCTCGGAGATCGTGAACTGACGGACACGGATAAGACCGTGCATCTCGCCGGAAGCCTCGTTTCTGAAAAGCGTGGACGTTTCTGTCAGGCGCATGGGCAGCTCTCTGTAGGAACGCTGCTTATTGAGGAATACCTGATACTGGAAGGGGCACGTCATAGGACGAAGAGCAAAGCATTCCTTTGTTTCATCGTCAGCGTCGCCGAGTACAAACATACCGTCACGATAATGATCCCAGTGACCGGAGATCTTATAAAGATCACGCTTTGCAAGAAGCGGAGTTTTTGTCAGCTGGCAGCCCTTGGACTGTTCCACATCCTCGACCCATCTCTGGAGAAGCTGGATAACTCTTGCGCCCTTGGGAAGAAGAACAGGCAGACCCTGACCGACATAATCCACCGTTGTGAAATATTCCAGCTCACGTCCGATCTTGTTGTGGTCACGAAGCTTTGCTTCCTCCAGCATTTTCAGATTCTCCTCAAGCTGAGAAGCCTTGGGGAAGGAAACGCCGTAAACTCTGCAAAGCTGATTATTTTTGCTGTCGCCTCTCCAGTAAGCGCCTGTGCAGGCTGTAAGCTTGATAGCCTTGACCGGGGAAACGCTCATAAGATGGGGACCTGCGCAAAGATCTGTAAACTCGCCCTGTTTGTAGAAGCTGATATCCTCGCCCTTGTCGGAATGTTCCTTGCAAAGCTCCACCTTGTAAGGCTCATCCATATCCTCAAGAAGCTTTACAGCCTCATCTGGGGGAAGCATGAATTTTTCCACCTCAAAGCCTTCCTTGACGATCTTTTTCATTTCAGCAGTGATCTTGTCCAGCTCCTCGGGTGAGAAGGGCTTTTCAACATCGAAGTCATAGTAGAAGCCGCTGTCGATAGCGGGACCGATAGCGAACTTTGCGGACGGATAAAGACGTTTTACAGCCTGAGCAAGGATATGGGAAGTTGTATGCCAGAAAGCCTTTTTACCGTCATTGCTGTCGAATGTCAGGATCTCTAAATGGCAATCCTGTTCAATAGGTGTTCTGAGATCGCAGACCGTACCGTTGATTTTACAGGCGCAGGCTGATTTATACAGACCCATGCCGAGAGATTTTGCGACATCTGCCGCGCTGACGCCGTTTTCAAATTCCTTGACGACATCATCTTTGAGTGTGATTCTGATCATTTTAAAAACCTCCGTTAAAATGTTGATATTATTCTGTCATAGCAGAATATGTATTTGCCGTTCAGCTCCAGATCATCCTGTTCCCGGGAAAAATAAAAGCCCCCGCTGTGAAAAAACACACAGCAGGGGCGACACATTCGCATCACGGTTCCACCCTGATTCCGGTCAAAGACCGCTCGGGAGACAAGAAATCTCAGATGTTATAACGTACATCACACGTTCCGACTCAGGCAAAGCGGTTGTCGGAATGCTCAGAGGCGGTTTCGGAAAGGACGTACAATACAGCAGCTTCCAGCCCATGGCTGCCGATCTCTGGAAAGTACATTGTCAGATCCGCTTCCTCGTCACAGCATATTCGGATATTATCAGCCCCACCCTTAACAGCGAAGCATCTTCATAATTGTACTATATCACTCTTTCCTCAAAATGTCAAGCCCACCGCCGCCGGTGTCAGATCTGCCAACGCGATTTTGACGCCGGCGTTGGTGTAAAATATTTCTGGGAGTTTTCGTAGGAGCCTGCTTTGGGAATTTTTTGTTTTCCCATCTCATCCAAGTATAACACGCGAGAGCGAAAGTAAAGCTTTGTCAGACCTGCCCCGCGATTTTGGGTGCAGCGTCGACGCTGCCGGCGGCTCATTGACATTATGGGGGAAAAGTAGTATTATTAGAACAGAGGCATAGGCTTCAAAATTATTTTAGCTCTGCTCTGTGTTTTCGGGGCGGGGCGCATGATTGACGAAAGGAATGATATTTATGGGTCTTTTTAGCAACAAAAACGACAACAACAGTTATACTGATCTGAGCGGGCTTAATCAGAATAACTATCAGCAGTACGGCAGTTCTCCTTATTCCCAGAACGGTTATGACAATAATCCCTATGCTCAGAATAATCAGTATGCCGTTAATCCTCAGGCTTATTCAAATGCTGAAAGGGGTATTTCTCTTTCTGATTTTACACGCTCAGTGTTCCTGAAAATGTTTATCGGTCTTGCAATAACCTTCGGCATCGGTATTTTCGCTGTGCTTAATCCTGATAAGGTCATTGATCTTATCGGCGATAATATAGGCATTTTCCTTATCCTGTGCGGCGTTGAGGTAATTCTGGTATTTATACTCGGTCTGTGTATACGAAAGCTCAGCCCTGCGGCGGCTGCCGTTATCTTCTTTGTGTATTCGGTGATAAACGGCGTTACCATTGCTCCGGTGCTTGTTGTATATGAAATGGGCACGGTTTTCTGGGCTATCGCTGTTACAGCAGGTATCTTCGGAATAATGACCTTCGTTGGCTTTGTTACAAAGATAGATCTTTCAAAGCTGGGTCCGATCCTTTTATTCGGACTTATCGGTCTTATTATCTTCTCTGTTATTGCGCTGATCTTTGCTATCCCTATGAGCGATCTTATCATCAGCGTTATCGGCATCGTGCTTTTCATGGGCTTTACTATGTACGATACAAAAAAGATCAAGGAATATTACAGAGCAGCAGGCAACGATCCCCAGGCTCAGAAAAAATCTTCTATCATAGCTGCACTCCAGCTTTATCTTGATTTCATCAACCTGTTCCTCTACATCCTCAGACTTTTTGCAAGAAACAGCAAATGATGATTTTCAGCGGGCTGTCCGTTTTTTCGGACAGTCCTTTTTATAACTTTCACGCCCGGAACTCTATAATCCGAGCAAAAAAACTCAGCTTTAACTAATCACAATAAACAATAAAGGAGCCCACATTATGAATTATGAAATAAAAAAGATCAAAAATGAACGCTTTACCATGAATTATCTGCGCTTTGGTAAGGGGAAGCAGGCTTTTGTGATACTTCCCGGGCTGAGTGTGCAGAGCGTGATGGGGTCGGCACCGGCTATTGAAAATCAGTATAAGCTTTTTACTGAGGATTTTACAGTGTATCTTTTTGACAGAAGATCTGATATCCCGGCTTCCTATGATATTTTTCAGATGGCTGAGGATACGGTCTGCGCTATAAAGGAGCTGGGGCTTTCGGAGATATCGCTTTTCGGCGTATCTCAGGGCGGTATGATCGCGATGACTATTGCCGCATTGTACCCCGGGCTGGTCTCACGTCTTTCCCTCAGCTCAACAACTGTCAGAGCCACAGAAAAACGTATCCGGGTGATCCGTGAATGGTCAGCGCTTGCCGCAAAAAAGGACAGGGAAGGGCTTTTCCTGTCAATGGGGGAGAAGATATATCCCCGCAGCTATTTTGAAAAATACAGACACGCTTTTGTTCTGCTTTCGCATACCGTGACCAATGAGGAGCTTGCACGCTTTATTATTCTTGCCGACGGTATCAGCGGCTTTGACCTGACAGACAGGATCGGACAGATAAATTGTCCCGTTCAGCTGAGCTATGATGAGGAGGATAAGGTTTTCCCGGAGGATCCCGTCCCCGAGCTGAAGGAGCATCTCAGCGCCCTCCCCGTTTTTGAATCCCGCAGCTTCAACGGATACGGCCATTCCCTCTACGACACAGCCCCCGGCTTCGGAAAATGGCTTTTTGATTTTTTTCGTTAGTCCGGAATGATAATAGTAGTGGTTAGTTAAAATTTGGAATTGAAAAAGGAATGAGGAATTAGCTCCGCCTTCGGCGGCTAACTGAATAACCTGAATCCGTGAAAGTCCAGAATCAAAAAGTTTCGCCAGCCTTTTCAAAGGCTGCGGGGTCCATGGGGCAGAGCCCCTGGTC
>ONNU01000139.1 GCA_900319255.1 uncultured Eubacteriales bacterium | reverse complement strand
GGATATGCTCCAGAACGGCACGGTCATCAGCGAAACTCTTATTGAAAAGCCCCACAGCTTTTCAACAGCCTGCAATATCGCAACACAGATCATTGCTCAGGTGGCAAGTAACCAGTACGGCGGACAGAGCATAAGCCTTACTCATCTTGCTCCCTTCGTACAGATTTCAAGAGAAAAGATCAGAAGAGAATTCCTTGAGGAGCTGAAGCTCATGGGCGCAGATATCCCTCAGGAAACTATTGATACCATAGTCGAGGAAAGGCTCAGAAAAGAGATAACAAAGGGCGTGCAGACCATACAGTATCAGGTGGTTACACTTCTTACGACCAACGGACAGGCTCCTTTTGTGACGGTTTTCATGTATCTCAATGAGGCAAAGGACGAAAGAGAGAAAAAAGACCTTGCAATGATAATCGAGGAAACTCTCAGACAGAGATATACAGGCGTCAAGAACGAAGCCGGCGTATGGATCACACCTGCATTCCCGAAGCTTATCTATGTTCTTGAGGAAGATAATATCCATGAGGGAGACCCCTATTATTATCTTACAGAGCTTGCTGCAAAATGTACGGCAAAGCGCATGGTTCCCGATTATATTTCAGAAAAGGTCATGCTTAAAAACAAGGTGGATAAAAACGGCGATGGTCACTGCTACACCTGTATGGGCTGCCGCAGCTTCCTGACACCGTATATAGACGCTGAGGGCAAGCCCAAGTATTACGGACGCTTCAATCAGGGCGTTGTTACCATCAATCTTGTTGATATAGGACTCAGCGCAAATAAGGATATCAACGCTTTCTGGAGAATTTTCGAGGAGCGTATGGATCTCTGCCACAGGGCGCTCAGATGCAGACATGAAAGACTTTTAGGCACTCATTCAGACGCTGCGCCTATCCTCTGGCAGTACGGCGCGATCTCCAGACTTAAAAAGGGCGAGGTCATCGACAAGCTGCTTTACGGCGGATATTCGACCCTTTCTCTCGGATATGCGGGACTGTGGGAATGTGTATACAGTCTTACAGGCAGGAAGCTTACTGAGGACGAGGGCAAGGAGCTTGGTCTGAAGATCATGAAAAAGCTCAATGAATACTGCGCAAAATGGAAGGCAGAGGAAAAGATAGATTACAGCCTTTACGGAACTCCCCTTGAAAGCACAACCTATAAATTCGCAAAATGCCTGCAGAAGCGCTTCGGCATGATCGAGGGCGTTACCGACAAGAATTATATAACAAACAGCTATCATGTCCATGTTACAGAGCAGATCAGCGCATTTGATAAGCTCAAGCTGGAATCTGAGTTCCAGGCTCTTTCACCCGGAGGAGCAATATCCTATGTTGAAGTACCGGATATGCAGCAGAACATCCCGGCAGTTATGCAGGTCATCAGATATATCTATGACAATATCATGTATGCAGAGCTTAATACAAAGAGCGATTACTGCCAGTGCTGCGGATATAACGGTGAGATACAGATAGTAAAGAACGATTCCGGAAAGCTCATCTGGAAATGTCCCAACTGCGGCAATACGGACGAAAACAAGATGAACGTAGCCCGCAGAACCTGCGGATATATCGGCACACAGTTCTGGAATCAGGGCAGGACTCAGGAAATAAAGGAAAGAGTTCTTCATCTTTCCATGGGCAGACTCAATCCCGAGATCGGCGCTCCCTCAAGCTGCAGAACCTGCTGATGCTCAGGATGACAATTATATAACAAGACCAGGTGTTTCATGCTTTTGGTATGAAGCACCTTTGTCACATATTAAGGAGGGTGACAGATATGAATATCGGAGAAATAATAATAGATGACTGCGCAAACGGTGAAGGTCTGCGCGTAAGCCTTTTTGTATCCGGCTGCACAAATCACTGCAAGGGCTGCTTTCAGCCTGAAACATGGGATTTCAATTTCGGCGAGCCTTACACCTCTGAGACGGAGGATTATATAATAGAGGAGCTTTCAAAGCCCTATTACAGCGGTCTGACCATACTCGGAGGAGAGCCCTTCGAGCAGTCAAATCAAAGAGAGATAGTAAAGCTGATCCGCAGGATGAAAAAGGAGCTGCCTGAAAGAGATCTGTGGATATACACGGGCTTTACCTACGACAGGGATCTTGTGGAGGGGGGCTGCCGTTATATTGAATGTACAGACGAGATACTTGATAATACGGATATACTTGTAGACGGAAGGTTTGTGCTTGAGCTGAGAAACCTGATGCTGAAATTCAGAGGCTCGGAAAACCAGCGTATCATAAATATGAGAGAAACCAGAAAAAAGGGAAAGGTCATACTTTCACCACTGAATGCATAAATCGCTTTCGTTTCCAAAACTATCTAAACATGAACCAATCACTAAAACTAATCACGAACAACTATTTTTCAATTGTGAAATTAAAAATTACCAATTCCCAACATGGAAAAATGTGCTATGTAACTAAAAGAACAATTATTATCTGACAGGGCAAAAAAAATTAAAAAAACTGATGAAAAAAACTTGATAATTCCAGAAAAGGATGTTATTATTTGTATAGAATATTTCCGCAGAGGACGGTATAAATTATTTATAATTTCTGCGGTATTAATTCTTAAAAAAATTTATTAAGGAGATGGCAACTACAATGAAAAATCTTAAGAGAATCCTTGCCTTATCAATGGTAGGATGCATGGCTGTAGGCGTGCTCGCAGGCTGTAATAACAATAACGGCGGCAGCAGCAGCGGAGAAAGCAAGGCTGCAGACACAAGCGCAAGCGACAGCGGCGAGGGTACAACACCTGCCGGAGATGCAAGCAAGGGTTCGGTTTACTGGCTGAACTTCAAGCCTGAGTCAGATGAGACTCTCCAGAAGGTAGCAAAGATGTATACTGATAAGACAGGTACTGCTGTAAAGGTAGTAACAGCTGCTTCAGGTACATATGAGCAGACACTTTCCTCAGAGATGGATAAGTCTGAGGCTCCTACACTTTTCGTAATCGGTAACTCTGCCGGCGTTAAGCAGTGGGGCAGCTATGCTCTTGATCTTAAGAATACAGACGTAGCCAAGGAACTCAATACAGACGCTTATAACCTCTATGATGCAGACGGCAAGCTCGTTTCCATCGGTTATTGCTATGAGGCTTACGGCCTTATCGTTAACCCCAAGCTGGTTGAGAAGGCTGGTCATAAGGTTGATGATATCAAGGACTTCGCATCTCTCAAGACCGTTGTTGAGGATATCCATAAGAGAGCTGGCGAGCTTGGCTTCGATGCGTTCACATCTTGTGATATGGATGATTCTTCATCATGGCGTTTCACAGGTCATATGGCTAACCTTGAATACTTCTATGAAGAGAAGAAGGCTGGACAGACATGGACAGAGTGTCCTGCAAGCATCACAGGCGAATATCTCCCGAACTATAAGAACCTCTTTGATCTCTGCATCAACAACAGTATCTCTGATCCTAAGGAGCTTGCTACAGGCGGACATGACGCATCCAACCAGTTCCTTACAGAGAAGGCTGCATTCACAGTTCAGGGTTCATGGGAGTATGCAGGCATGAAGGATAAGATTCCGGATGCTAAGATGATCCCCTATTACTGCGGAGTTGAAGGCGAAGATAAGGCAGGTCTGAACTGCGGTACAGAGAACTGCTGGGCAGTTAACAGCAAGGCTTCTGAGGACGATCAGGCTGCTACACTCGCATTCATGAAGTGGTGTGTAACAGATAAGGAAGCTTCACAGCTTCTCGTTGATTCCTTCGGCGTAATGCCTTACAAGAACGCTGTTGAGTCTTCTAACGCATTCCTCAAGAACGCAAACGATTACACAGCTGCAGGCAACTATGTAATGGATTGGGCTACAAACTATCAGCCGAACGTAAACGAATATCGTGCACAGCTCGTATCTGCTCTGAACGCTTATTGCGCAGATCAGTCAGATGCTAACTGGGATCAGGTAAAGGCTGCTTTCGTAGACGGTTGGGCTACTCAGTATGCAGCAGCTAACAGCTGATTATAATTAAAACAAAAATTATCAAGCCTTAGGTGAGGGGCGGGCACATCGCCCGCCCCTTACTATTTATCATCCAGATAAAGGAGATGATTAATTTGTCGGATGAAAAAGATGTAGTAAAAACCGTTCCTGAGGAAGCAGCGGAAGCTTCAGTGTCTGTAAATAATAAAACAGATGAGGCATATCAGGAATTTCTATCAAAAACAGTATCAAAAAAAGTTGAAGAAGAAGACACAGGAAAAAAGAAGAAGAAAAAAGTTAAAGGATCATCCGGATATACTTTGCGCCGACCACTCAGAAAATGGTTCTGGCTTTTCCTTCTTCCTATGGTCGGAGCTTTTATCATAGGCTTCGTATGGCCTTTTATTCAGGGTATTTTCCTGTCCTTCTGTCAGTTCCGTCTGGTATCTGACGCAGAATTTACCGGTGTAGATAACTATATAAAGGCATTCAACGATCCGTCGTTTATGCGTTCATTCTGGTATACCGGCTTGTTTGCTATTGTAAGTCTTATCATAATCAATGTGCTTGCCTTTGCGGTAGCGCTTGCGCTGACAAAGGGCATCAGGGGAAGCAACCTGTTCAGAACAGTCTTCTTCATGCCTAACCTCATAGGCGGTATCGTACTTGGTTATATCTGGTCAATGATCTTCGATGGTATTCTTCAGAATTTCGGAACATCCATCGTTCAGGATGCGACCTGGGGCTTCTGGGGACTTATAATCCTGGTAAGCTGGCAGCAGATCGGTTATATGATGATCATATATATCGCCGGTCTTAACTCCATTCCCGAGGATATGCTGGAGGCAGCAAAGATCGACGGCGCAAACGCATGGCAGACACTGTGGAAGGTAACTATCCCGAACGTAATGCCCTCTATCACAATTTGTATGTTCCTGTCCCTTACAAACGGCTTCAAGCTTTTCGATCAGAACATCGCATTGACAGGCGGTCAGCCGATAGTAATGGAGAATGGTGTAGGTATCAAGCAGACAGAGCTTCTTGCTCTCAATATCTATAACACCTTCTATAATAACACAGCAGTCACAGCAAGAGGTACAGCTCAGGCAAAGGCTGTAATCTTCTTTGTACTTGTAGCAGTAATTGGTCTGTTACAGCTTGCCTATACCCGAAAGAGGGAGGTGCAGCAGTAAATGAAAAAAGAAAAGGTTGATTATTCAGAGACTAAAAATGTCATTACAGTCAATGATATTGATCCTGAGCTTCTCAAAAGTGCAAAGCGTGTGGAGAGAAAGAAAAACGGAACGGCGCTTACTGTTGTATTGGCTGTGATCTGTATAGTATATGTATTACCGGTTTTTGCAGTTCTTATCAATGCATTCAAGACCAATACATATGTAAAGACCGATACATTTGCGCTGCCGATCAATAATGCAGAGCATTCTGATATCTGGGCTGGATTCGATAACTTTATCAAGGGCATGACCTTCGGTAACTATCCTTTCTGGCAGAGCGTGCTTAACAGTGTTATCATTACTGTTATTTCCACACTTCTTATCGTTATCTGCACATCCATGGCAGCATGGTATATCGCAAGAGTTAATTCATTTGTTTGTAAAGCGGTTTATTTCCTTTGTGTATTCTCCATGGTCGTACCTTTCCAGATGGTAATGTACACACTGTCAAAAACTGCTGATACACTCAAGCTCAATACTCCCTGGACGATACCTATCGTCTATCTTGGATTCGGCGCAGGACTTGCCGTATTCATGTTCGTCGGATTCGTCAAATCTATCCCCATTGAGATAGAGGAAGCCGCCGCCATCGACGGATGCGGACCCGTAAGAACCTTCTTTACCATCGTATTCCCGATGCTCAGACCTACAATGATCTCTGTTGGTATTCTTGAGATCATGTGGATCTGGAACGACTATCTGCTTCCGTATCTGGTACTCGATATCAACGAATATCGTACCATTCCGATACATATCCAGTATCTGAAAGGCAGCTACGGAACGGTAGACCTTGGCGCAAGCATGGCAGTAATTCTGCTGAGTATCATCCCTGTAATCATATTCTATCTGTTCTGTCAGAAGTATATCATCAAGGGTGTTGCTGCCGGCGCTGTAAAGGGCTGATATCTGTCCTTAAAAAATTCATCCCGGAAACTGTTTCGGCAGCTTCCGGGATATTTTTTTCCGCCATCTGCACAGAGCAGAGCGGCGCTATTTATTTGTACCTGAATATGTGAAATTCAATAGTGAAATTATAAAAAACTACTGTATTTACGAGCGGTTTTGTACATTAATCAGAATTATCTTATCCGCTGAAAGGGTGCATTTTTAGATGAGCTTTAAAGCCTCAAATGAAAAGTACCTGATCTCAGCTGCTGGAGCCTGGCTATCTGCAGGGAATAAGGAAAGGGGATTTTTTCTCCTCATATCATAAAACTTATGCTCGCGGAAATAGAGTAACGCATTGCTATACCTTTCCCGCGAACATGGGGGCAGCGTCGATGCTGCTTTATTTTTCGGTTATTGACATCATAGCCACAAGACCGCCTCTTTTTCCGCCGCTGGCGCGGTGGGAATAAAGCAGACCGCTGTTGCATTTTGTGCAGACATCGCTGATAACGATATTGATGCTGAGCAGCCCGGCTTCCATAAGCATACGCCGGTTGGTTTCCTTGAGATCGACAAGATATTTTCCGTGACCGAGAGTTTTTGTAAAATATGCGGGCTTCAGTTCTGTAAGGCTTGCAAATTCCTCATATACAGGCGTATCGACCTCATAGCAGCAGGCTCCGATAGCAGGTCCCACAACGGCGATTATATCTGCCTTATCGCATCCGAATTCAAACTCCATCTTATCCACCGTAGCCTCAGCGATCTTTCCCACAGTACCTCTCCAGCCTGCATGAGCGAGACCGATGACCTTTTTTTCAGGATCTGCAAAAAGCAGGGGAGTGCAGT
>ONNU01000140.1 GCA_900319255.1 uncultured Eubacteriales bacterium | reverse complement strand
TTCTGCGTTGACAATCTCTGTTGCTCGGTTGCGGATATTGTTCATCCTTGCAACCCACAGCATTTGGTTTTCCGCTTTGAGTTGTTCATCAATAAAAGCCTCAGCAAGTTCAGCAGTAGTTATTCTTTCCATAGCTTCCGGACGCACATTTCCCTGCATAATAACAACCTCCGATTAGTGTATTTTTTTCGATCTGCCTTCACACGACCCTCCGGCAGCATCCACCCCAATTATACCAATCACCCGAAAAAAAGTCAACCGCCGGCAGCGTCGACGCTGCCGCGTTGGTGTAAAATATTTCTGGGAGTTTTCGTAGGAGCCGGCTTTGAAAATTTTTTGTTTCCCCTTGCCAACCAAGTATAACACGCGAGAGTGAAAGTAAAGTATTGTCAGACCTACCCCCGCGAACATGACACCGGCGGCACGCCGGCGCCGGTGGGTTGATTATCTTTGGGAAAAATGATACTATTATATAAAGGGGGTCGGGCAGTATGAACGATAGAATTATTGTGGAATCATTGTTTGAACTGGATGACAGCGACAGGAAAAAGCTATGCGGTAGAAAACCAGAGATCTGCTGCTGTGAAAGCTTCGCTCTGATGCTTCATTCTGACGGAAGGGTCAGCTTCATTGACGGCTGCAATACGGTGGATGTCAGCGCATGGAAAAATGTAATAAAGCTCTGCGCCGGAAAAAAGCATATCGCAGCCCTTACCGCAGACGGCAGAGTGCTTTGCGCAGGGGATAACAGCTTTCATCAATGCGAGACTGCCGGATGGACAGGGATCGCTGATATTTTTGCCGGGGATCATATTACCTTCGGCATTGACCCGCAGGAGGATGTCTGCACCGCAGGCTCGTTCTCTCCCTTGATGGAAAACGCTGCCCCCGCTTCTGAAACCAGGGATAACAGCGAAGCAAAGGGCAATAGCAATAGTAAAAACAAAAGCAAAAACAATCCGCCTTACCGTATGCCCTCGGAGGATATCAGCGATTACGGCACAATGGTGGATTTCACCAATAAGATACTGGGGATATAAAGGTTCTGAAAAGGAGATAATATGAAATATACAACATTGCTGATGGATGCGGACGAAACCATCTTTGATTTCGGAAAATGCGAGCAGGAGGCGCTCAGGGCATCTCTTGAACACTTCGGGCTTGGATATACGCAGGAGATAAACGATACCTTTTCTGCGATCAACCGCAGGCTCTGGAAGGAGCTGGAGATGAATAATATCACCCGCTCACAGCTTCGTGTGGAGCGTTTCCGCAAGCTTATTGAAAAATGCTTTGAAGGCTTTGAAAATGCCCAGAGCCTTGCAGACAGATATATTGATGAATTAGCGGGTCAGGCTGTGCTTATCGACGGTGCTCAGGAGGCATTGAAAAAGCTTTCAGGGACGTTTGACATCTATATCATCACAAACGGAATGAAGACCGTACAGCGGGGACGCTTTGCAAAAAGCCCCGTTACAGAATATATAAAAAAGCTATATATATCCGATGAGCTTGGTGTAAATAAGCCATCAAGGGAATTTTTTGACTTTGTGCTTGAGGACATCCCGGAAAAGGACAGCAGAAAGCTTCTTGTGGTAGGCGATTCCCTCAGCTCGGATATGCAGGGGGGAAGAAATGCCGGGCTTGATACCTGCCTGTATGATCCGTTTTGCAGGACAGAAATGCCGAATGAGCTTTGCGATTACCGCATAACCGGGCTTGAACAGATATTCGGCATTGCGGAGGTATGATGATGAAATTCACCGTACCCGATGAAACAGAGCAGATCACGGTAAAGCAGTTTCTCCGAAAAAACTGTGAAATGTCCGCCCGCACCCTTGCAAAGCTGAAGCGCTGCGAAAACGGCATCATGCTGGGAGAAAAGCAGATGCGCAGTATAGACCTGCTTCACGGCGGGGATGTGCTGCAGATCAATCTGCCGGGAGATAATGTACATATAGAGCCGTCTGAAACAGCAGTGCCGGTAGCATATGAGGACAGCAGCGTTATCATATTTGACAAGCCGCCGGGAATGACAGTCCATCCGGTGCATGAATACAGGGACAACACTCTTGCAAACGCTGCGGCATATCATATGCGGAAAATGGGTGAAAGCTACAGCTTCCGTCCGGTGAGCAGGCTTGACAAGGACACCTCGGGGCTTGTATTATGCGCCAAAAACCGTTATGCCGCAGCTTTTCTTCCCTCCCATAATCAGAAGAAATACAAAGCCCTCTGTCACGGCAGGCTTGAGGGCAGCGCAGTGATAGACAAGCCCCTGCGTATAAAAGAGGGGCATACCATACAGCGTGAGATAGGCGAAGACGGTCAGCGGGCTGTTACACATTACCGTGTGCTGAAAAACTACGGGGAGGAATACAGTCTGCTGGAATTATGGCTGGAGACCGGCAGAACACATCAGATCAGAGCGCATCTTGCCGGAATAGGGCATCCCCTTGCAGGCGACGATATGTACGGCGGCAGCCGGGAGAAATTCCCCCGTCAATGCCTGCACTGCTGCGCAGTAACCTTTACCCACCCCGAAACCGCCAAAGAGATCACCGTGAGCAGCGATATTGATTTTTTGATTAGTGATTAGTGGTTAGTATAGTTGACCTCTCAGTTAGTCCGTAAGGCTTGACTGAGAGGTCCCTTATTTATCTTTTAGTCTTCTGTTTTCAGTTAGCAGGGAGTATACTGCGTTTTATCCTTAAATTGACACATTGCCCTTTCATGGGAAGCTTTTAGGTTTATGAGATGCGTGACAGTCTCCTCAGCAATTGGAGCCAGGAGTTCCTATGCCCGACTTTGTAACGATTACCGCCCTTGTCCCACCATTCCTGATTCCTCATTCCTGATTCTTCATTCCTTACTCAATTCCACTTTCCACTTTCCAAATTCCAAATTTATTAATTTCCAACTTCCCGCTTCTGCTAAGTTTAAAGTTCTAAATTCCAGTCTCCGGCATATATATTATTATGGAATCAACGCTGAAACTGTTGTGATGGGGTACATAAGAGGAAAAGCCGGTTTATGTGTGAATTTGCAGACCGGCGGCGAACAGTCTGTCACATAACAGCAAATAATATCCGTTCAGTATATCTCAGCCCGGAGCTTTTGTATGCCCCGGTTGATAATGGCAAGACTGACGGATCCTGAATATGATGATAAGGGAGCGTTGACTTCCAGCCGCAGAAATCCCGGTTCTGTGATTAAAACGTCCTGTCCGGGATAAAATAATATCAGCACCAAAATTCAAAAGTTCGGAGCGTGAAAAGCTATGCTGATACGAAGAGGCGATATTTACTATGCGGATCTCAGTCCCGTTGTAGGCTCGGAGCAGGGAGGCGTGCGTCCGGTTCTTATTATCCAGAATAATGTGGGAAATAAATACAGTCCTACCGTCATCGCCGCCGCTATTACGAGCAGGGGAACTAAAGCCGATCTGCCTACCCATATCAAGCTGTATGCAGATCACAGCGGGCTTTCAAGAGACAGCGTTGTTCTCCTTGAGCAGATCCGTACTCTGGATAAGCAGCGTCTCAGAGAAAAAATGGGTTCTCTCAGTCCGTATGATATGTATAAGGTGGATCAGGCGCTTTCGGTCAGTTTTGGTCTGGAGGCACAGCCGCTGCATAAACAGGCAACATGAATAATGTCGGGGGAACGATGTTTCTCCCGATATTCTTCATTTCAGCGCATAAGACAAATTGCACTTTCCCGGAATGATATAATTACCTCAGCTTCGTAAGCAATACAGCCCGGAGCTGACCGCTGACGACACTGCTTTCAGAGGTGAAACAATGCCCCGGACCATTTATCTCGATATCCTGTTCTGCATGAACTTTATCATTGATTATATGATATTGCTTTCGGTAAAAAAATTCCTGTCCCTTTCCTGCCGGCTCAGACGGCTTCTGCTGGGGGCGGCGGCAGGGGGAATATGCTCCTTTGTGATACTGCTCCCGCCGCTGCCGTCGGGGCTTTCCCTTATTCTCAGCCTTGCCTGCGCCTGCTTTGTTGTAGGAGCGGCTTTTGCGCCCCTTTCAAAGATAATGTTTTTCAAGGCGGCAGCAGGCTTTTTTCTGGTGAGCTTCGGCTTCTGCGGGATAATGATGGCAGCGCTGTCATTGCTTTCACCCGGCTCTCTTGTGATACGCAACGGCATTGTATATATCGGGCTTTCTCCGATAATGCTTGTGGTAAGCTCGCTGTTCTGTTATGTGATAATGCGTGTTATCATGCGGATAACCGGCAGCGGCAGACCCAAGGATATCGGCTGTACCGTAAGAATAAGGCTTTGCGGCAGAAGCATCGCTTTTTCAGGCAGGCTTGATACAGGGAGCAGTCTGAAGGAGCCCTTTTCCGGTCTGCCGGTGATCGTGGCGAAAAGATCGCTTTTCAGCTCCTTGTCTGAAATGACAGAACAGACAGACAAAGCCGGGAACGGGTACACATGGCAGGAAAAGGGAATGCGTGTGATACCCTATTCATCAGTCGGAGGCGAGGGTATGCTCTACGCTTTTCATCCGGAGGGGATAATTATTATAAATTCCGGAGTTAAACGAAAAGCCGACGCATATATTGCACTATGCGAGGATTCAAGGATCTCAGGGGGAGAAGATTCAGTTGTGCCTTTTGAGCTTATAACCTGATCTGATTCTGGATCTCAGACCTGCTTGCGAAAATGCAGAAATAAAGAGAAAGGGGAAAATGATATGCTGATACTGAAGGACATTCACAGTGAGATCGCAAAGAGATTGTGTAAGGCAGGAGGTTTTCTTTTCGGCAAGGAGGGGATATATTACATAAACGGACCGGAAACGCTTCCGCCGCCGCTTACCCCTGAGGAGGAGGCTGTTGTCTTTCAAAGACTGCAGGACGGCGCTGAGGAGGAACGGGAAAAGCTCATCACCCACAATCTCAGGCTTGTGGTCTTTATCGCAAAGAAATTTGAAAGCTCCGGCGTCAATGTCGAGGATCTTATCTCCATCGGCACCATCGGGCTTATCAAAGCGGTGAATACCTTCCGCACGGAGAAAAATATCAAGCTTGCCACCTATGCTTCAAGATGCATAGAAAATGAGATACTGATGTTTCTGCGCAAGACCTCACAGCAGAAAAACGAGGTCTCCATAGATGAACCCCTGAATGTGGATTATGACGGGAACGAGCTTCTTATCGCAGATGTGCTGGGAAGTGACAGTGATACGGTAAATGCCCGCATTGAAAAGCAGTCTGAGCAGAATCAGCTTCTTCGCGCAGTAAGCCGGCTGGGGGAGAGGGAGCTTCTGATAATGGAGCTGAGGTTCGGTCTGAACGGCAGAAAGGCTCACACCCAGAAGCAGGTAGCCGATAAGCTGGGCATCTCCCAATCATATATATCAAGGCTTGAAAAAAAGATTATCCGCAGGCTGAAAAAGGAGATCACTGCTGAGGAAAAAAGCGCATGAAAGCGGAACACCTGATGCGGGAGTTATTCTTTATACCCTTGCTTCTATTGACTGCTGACTTCTTCCAGGGCAGCGGCTTTGCCGCTGCGACAAAAGAGGAGAACCACAAGAGGTGGGCTGCGCCCCCCTCTTAAGGTT
>ONNU01000138.1 GCA_900319255.1 uncultured Eubacteriales bacterium | reverse complement strand
GTTGGGGATGATCTCTGTGTTATTTTTTGGCGAGGTATGGGAATATTTTACAGACAGCGTCCCTTTGAAAAAATATGGAAATGTGATGCTCCGGTTCTATCATCCACAAACTATTATCTATAACTACTATCAAACTTTTAAATTTCAGCATTGAACAGCGCTGGAGAAAGTGTTAAAATAGAGGTGTATAATTTGAAAAGCAGGAGGGCATCACAATATGAAAAAAGCGAAAAGCCGGAAGGCACGATTAAGAAGCCTTATGATAATGCTTCTGGTATTGAGTATTGTTCTTGCAGCTGCGATTTCGTTTGTCAGTATTCGGTTATTTACCATAAGATCAAGGGAAAGCCGGGAAAAAGCGGCTGCCGGTTCATCTGCATTGGCTTCCGAGCTGATAAATGCTGATAAGATAAATACCTGGCTGGAGGAAGGCGAGGACGAGGAATATGAGATGACAGAAATAAATCTCCAGAAGGTTCTGTCCACCACGCCCAACCTTACATATCTTTATGTCTATCAGATACGGGATGACGGCTGTCATGTTGTTTTTGACTTTAATGATAATGCTGAGCCTTTGGATAATCTGGGACAGCTCATTGAATTTGACGGCTCCTTCCTGCCCTATAAGGAGAAGCTTCTTGCCGGAGAAAAAATAGATGATATAGAAAGCAATGATTCCTACGGATGGCTGCTCACTCATTACGAGCCTATATATGATTCAGACGGGAAATGCGTTGCCTATGCGGGTTCGGATGTTTCCATGCATGAAATTAATGAGTATATCAACAGCTTTATGAATTATATTATTGCATTCACCGCAGTATTTCTGATAGTGTATATGCTGATCTTTGCGCTGATGTTCAGGGATTACCGTGTGGCAAGCGAAACAGCGGCTCTGCAGGAACAGAAACAGCGTGATAAGCAGCTTCTCACAGAAGTTATCGAATCCTTTGCAAAGGTCATCGACCTCAAGGATTCCTATACGCAGGGTCATTCCCAGCGTGTTGCAAAATATACAGCTATGCTTGCAACTGAACTGGGCTGTGACGAAGAGACTGTTGATATGTACTATAACATTGCGCTGATGCATGATATAGGAAAGATAGGCATACCGGATGAGGTTCTGAATAAGCCCGGAAAGCTTACCGATGAGGAATTTACGACTATAAAATCCCACGCTGCCCGGGGATATGACACTCTTAAAAACATCAGTCTTATGCCGGAGCTTTCCATCGGCGCAGGCTCGCATCACGAAAGACCTGACGGAAAGGGCTACCCGAATGGACTGAAGCAGGGTGAGATACCGAGAGTTGCGCAGATAATTGCTGTTGCAGATACCTTTGACGCAATGTATTCCAACCGTCCCTACAGAAAAAGAATGAATTTTGAAAAGGCGGTAGGAATAATAAAGGATGTATCAGGAACGCAGCTTACTTCAGATGTTGTGGATGCATTTCTGAGACTTGTGGACAAGGGAGAATTCAGGGCGCCCGATGATGACGGAGGCGGCAGCACGGAGGATATCTCAAATATCAGAAAGCATTTCAAAGAAGAATAAAAGCAGAGATACTAATGAGGTATATTTCAGGGCACTGAAATTTTACAGCAGATTCAGGATTTATTCTTTATAACCTGGCTTCTATATGACTGCTAACTTCAACAAAATGGGAGAACCACAAGAGGCGGGTAAGGGCTGCCTCATAAGGTTCTCCCTTTTTGCGATCCCCTTCTCTTATCTTTCAGCCGGGGTTGTCCTGCGTGGGTAGGCATACCGTAGCAGAAATGCTGACGAAGTATTCCTCAGGTCAGGAAGTCTGAACTGTCGATCCTTTTAACCGCCCGCAGCGGAAAAGGTTAACCGTTGTTCAACTTTAATGCCCCGGATCATGCTTCATTATTATTTCTGCTTTGGTGGGTCAAAAGGTGGAAACCACAAGAGGTTCTCCCTTGAGTTTTCCCCCTTTTGCAAACCCCTTTCCTTATCCCCTGCAGAAAGCCAGGTTCCATCGGCTAAGAGTTTGTATTTTTTTATTTGAGGGTGTTTGAAGCTCATCTGAACACTTACCTTTTCGGTGAATTTGATAATTCTGAACAGTATAAAAAAACACGCATGAATATTGTAGTTTATTTTATTTTCACTGTTGAGTTTTCGGATTCAGGTAATAACTATATCCCCCCGCTCCGAATGAAGCGGGGGGTGTCACTTTATTTGTCAAATTCCGGGTTGAACGCATAGAAATTCCTGCTGTCGAGCTTATCTGTAACTATTCTGAGCGCCTCGCCGAAGCGGACAAAGTGTAGCGGGCTGATAATGGTTAAAATACTAAAGAAAGATGAGTGAATAATGAAAAAAGTATTATATACTCAAACTTCCCACACTCCAAATAGGTTTAACCCCTGATAAACACTAAGAAATTCAGCAACAAAAAAGGCACAGTCCCCTGAAATGTGGTATAAACCTTTATAATTTGTCAGCATTTTTGCTCAATCGCATCCCAGCAGCCACTGCTCGTCCTCTTCTTTTTCTGCCTGCAAAGATGCCGCTTTTGCTGCGGCTTCAGCTGCTTCACGTTCAGCGGCTTCTGCAGCTTCACGCTCGGCTGCCTGAGCAGCTGTCTCTTCACGCAGTATCGGCTCCTCCGGTGTCTTTGCATATACAAATGCGCATCCGTCACGGGGGATCACAAGCTCATCGCCCTCAAGCACAGTTCCCATGAAGCACTCTCCGCCGATAAACTCACGGGGGATCGTAAAGCGTATCTCATGATCTGCCGCATTGAATACGGAAAGCAGCATATCATTCTGATCGCGGCGGATATAACCCATTGTTCTTCCGCCGGAGCCGAATTCGATGAAATCGCCGTCAGTGAGACATGAGCATTTTCCTCTCATCTCGCCAAGCTCACGATACCACTGTACAAGCTCCTTATCCTCTCTGCCCCAGGGGAAGGTGCAGCGGTTGAAGGGATCTCTGTAGCCCTCAACGCCTGCTTCATCGCCGTAATATATACAGGGTACGCCGGGGAGGGTATAAAGTATACCGCTGGCAACCCTCATTCGTCTCAGACCATATTCACGCTGCTCGGGTGAAAGCTTTGTCACAGCCTGCCATTCCCTGCCCCTGCCGTTCTGACGTTCGCCTGCAAGGAGGGTGATGACACGCTCTGTATCGTGGGTACCTAAAAGGTTCATCAGCGAACGGATGACCGGACGGGGGTAGTTTTCAAGGACATTCAGCACTATCTCTATCATATGTCTGCCGTCGCCGCAGTCAAGGAAGCCCAGTATCGCATCCCTGAAGGGATAGTTCATTACGCTGTCAAGCTCCTTGCCATAGAGGAATTCACGTCTTGAGCCGTAGCTTTCCTTATTTGAAGCGTCCTCCCAGACCTCGCCCAGAAGCAGAGCCTCGCTGTCAGCACGTTTTACAGCTTCTCTGATATTCCTGATAAATTCATCCGGCAGCTCATCAGCAACGTCAAGACGCCATCCGCTGTTGCCTGCCTTTATCCATTTATTGATAATACCGTCCTCGCCGTTGATATATTCATTGAAGGAATCCGAAAGCTCCTCCACCTCCGGAAGAGTATCAAAGCCCCACCATGAATTATATATATTCGGCCATTCGATAAACTTGAACCATGTATAATAGGGTGAGGACATGGAATTATATGCGCCGTCCTGGGGATATCTGCCCTCACGGTTGAAATATTTGCTGTCGCTTCCTGTATGGCTGAAAACGCCGTCATTGATAATGCGGATGCCAAGCTCCTTTGCCTTTGCGCACATCTCGCGGAAATCCTCTTCATCGCCTAAAACAGGGTCGATCTTTTCATAATCGCCGGTATCATAGCGGTGGTTTGAATAAGCCTCAAATATGGGGTTCAGGTAAATGCAGGTAACTCCCAGTGATTTCAGGTAAGGGAGCTTTTCAGTAATGCCCCTGAGATCTCCGCCGAAGAAATCAGAATTTGTGATAAGCCCCACCTCATTGGGCTTCCAGTCAGGGATATCATCCCAGTTCTGCTGGAGCTTCTTATCGGGGTAGATGCCGGTTTTTTTCTTGCCGGAATTATAGAATCTGTCGGGGAAGATCTGATACATTATACCGCCGGGCAGCCATGAAGGCGTAGTAAAATCGTTTTCATAGCACAAAAGCTGGAACCTCGGCTCATTATCGCTGAGAGCGAGGTAGCCCTCACCGCCGAAGCCCTTCATTATATATCTTTTCCCATATCTTGTATCCAGAGCGAAATGATACCAGAAAAGCCCGACATTGTCAGGGGAAACATCACATTCCCATGCTTCATGGTCGTCCCCCACCATACCGCACCAGAACATACCGTAAACCTCGGTATCGCCGAATTTATCATCCTTGAGAGCAAGCACTGCAGAAGAGCAGGCAAGATCTCTGGGGAGGATGATCTTATAATGAATACTTGTTCCAAAGGTAACAGCGCCCATAGGATAGCGGTAATCCTTAATACGAGAATTAAAAAGCTGCATAAAACGGATACTCCTTCTGTTTTGATAGATCTGCCGGGGACGATCCCCGCCGCGAAGCTGATTTCACTGAACCAGCGGTCTGAAAAATTTATATGCATATTCTTAGCTATTATAATACCGTTTCATTTTTTCGTCAAGTCATTTTAGTTCATAAAAAGGCGTTATTTTTACACAAAACGACAGGGGGGATTTAGTTTATAGTGATTAGTTTGTGGTTATTAGTTTATAGTTAATGGTTCATGCGCATTTTTATACAATACCAAATCTTAACCACTAAAATCCGGGGTGCTGAAGGGGAACCCCCTATGGTTTCCACCTTTTGATTCACCAAAGCAGAAATAATAATGAAGCATGACTCAGGGCATTAAAGTGGAACAGCGGATTGTTTTTTCGCGCCCAGCGGAGATATCAGCTTTTCGGATCCAGGTTATAGCTAAGGAAAAATTCTTTTGTCGCTTACTATAATTTTTCAGTTTCAAGCAAAAATTATCCCGGCAGGCACTTATCATGTCTGCCGGGAGTATTATCAGGTTGCTGTGATCTTATAGGTCTTTTCTGCTTTTGTGCCTTCTGAGTCGATTACAACAGCCTTGAGATCATACTGCGCTGCGGTTGTGGGGGTGAACTTTGCATATGTTTTCTTTTCGCTGCCATAGCTG
Organism: uncultured Eubacteriales bacterium; assembly: GCA_900319255.1. Lineage (GTDB taxonomy): Bacteria > Bacillota > Clostridia > Oscillospirales > Acutalibacteraceae > UBA1213. The sequence goes on along the minus strand of ONNU01000138.1, from coordinate 1,393 downwards.
AGCTTGTTCCACTTGGAGTTTGTGCTGCGCTTGAAATAGAATTCATATGTAAAGGGCTTTGCGCCGCCTACCTGACGTCCGGCAATGGTTACAGTCTTGCCGACGCTTATATCCGTGGGAGTATTGATAAGCGAAATGTTTGTCAGGGGCAGGCTTTCAACTACAGTGACCCTGAAGATCTTCTGCGCTGTATTGCCCTTGCTGTCCTTTACAACGACCTTCATATCATAATCTGCTGCAGCCTTCGGTACGGTTATGCCATAGGTCTTTGTACCGAATTCCTCGCCGATCTTGTTCCACTTGCTGTTAGCTCTGCGCTTGAAATAGAAAGCGTATTTGTAGCCGCCTGAGCCGCCCTCTGCTACGCCGGTAACACGGATATCGTCCCCGATCTGGACTTTTTCAGCGTTGATCCAGGAATTGTTGACAAGGGTGTTTTCATCATTGACAGTAACTGTCGTTGTTTTTGCAGCTGTGGTTCCGCTGCCGTCCTTGACTATGATGCGTACATCATATGTTCCTGCTGCTTTGGGCTTAAAGCTTCCTGTGCTCTTCTTACCATATTTAGTACCGATGGTTGACCAGGTACTGTCGGATGACTTTTTGTACTGGAGCGCATAGGTATAGTCTCCGCTGCCGCCGACTGCCATTGCATTGATATTGATTGTCCCGCCTAATTTTACAGATGTTGAGGAGAGCACAGAATAATTTGTCAATGTTGAGCTGTATGTCAGATTATTTTCCTGCGCATAAGCTGATGCTTCAGTATCTGTCTTTGCAATGATACTTACGTCACTGAAAGCGTTAGAGCCGATATTTGTAACAGTATGAGGTACCATTACTGTCTTCAGGGAAGTACATTTATTAAATGCTGAATATCCGATATCCTGAACACCGGTGGATTCACCATACTCATCAGTTGTATAATATAGCCTTAATGTGGAAAGTGAGCTGCAATTATTGAAAGCGTTTGAATCTATACTCCCTACCGATGCAGGAATTATGACCTTGGCAACAGAACGGCAGTCTTGGAAGGCCGAGTTTCCTATTTCTGTTACGCCATCTTTCAGAGTGAGAGTCTTGAGGGCTGTGCATCCCTGGAATGCTGAGCCGCCAATTGAACCGCTGGAAATAACAGCTGATGTCATCTCGACATTATTATAAAATGCCTCATTACCAATGGATTCAAGGCTCTTAGGCAGGGAAACACTCTGGATCTTGCAGTTTTTGAACGCATACATACCTATTGTTTTTATACCCTGTGTCTCGCCGTAAATATCTGTCTCAGATTCAAAAACAGCTGATGTCAGACTGATACAGTCTTTGAATGCACTGTAGTCTACGGTTTCAACAGTCTTCGGGAATGTAACGCCTGTCAGTGCTTTACAGCCGT
>ONNU01000036.1 GCA_900319255.1 uncultured Eubacteriales bacterium | reverse complement strand
CTTCATAATATGCTCACCTCTTTTTGAGTGTAGCATATCTTTCTTCAAATGTCATTAACATTTTGTTTACTCATTCAAAAACCCTGCGACGCTGCCGCCGGCGCGTTGACTATGGGGTGGGGAGTGTGGTATAATGGGTAATGTGATCGGCTGGTCTGATGGAAAAGGACCGGCATGAGAAGCAAGAAAAGGGAATTTGACGATCAGGAAAGGAAAAAGCACTGATCCTTCGCTTGATGCGGGGAAGCCTGCTGAGAACGATGATTCCGGTGATAGAGAGGGATAATCAATGAGAAAAACAAAAATAATCTGTACGATCGGACCGGCAAGCGAATCCGAAGAAACATTGAGAGAGATGTGTCTGGCAGGCATGAATGTAGCGAGACTGAATTTTTCTCACGGTACACATGAGGAGCATCAGGCAAAAATTGATACTATCAAAAAGGTCAGAGATGATCTTGATCTGCCGATCGCGATAATGCTTGATACAAAGGGACCTGAGTACAGGATCAGGACTTTTGAAAACCATAAGATATATCTTAATGACGGCGATACATTTTCCTTCACCTCTGATGAATGTGAGGGAAATAACGAGCGTGTTTCTGTAAGCTATAAGAACCTGGCAAATGAAGTTAATATAGGCGATATCATTCTCGTGAATAACGGACTGCTTTCATTCAGGGTAAAGGAGATCAGCGGAAGCACTGTCTGCTGTGATGTTGTGGTCGGGGGCGAGATGTCTGACCGCAAGAGCATGAATTTCCCGAACCATGTTCTGAAAGGGGATTATCTGAGCCAGCAGGATAAAGAGGATCTGCTTTTCGGCATAAAGAACGGCGTGGATTTTATCGCAGCATCCTTTGTTTCAAACAAGAATGATGTAGCGGCGCTTCGTGATTTTCTTGATGCCAACGGCGGCAGCGATATCGACATTATCGCAAAGATAGAAAACCGTTCCGGCGTGGATCATATTGACGAGATATGCGATATAGCAGACGGAGTAATGGTGGCAAGAGGAGATCTCGGCGTTGAGATACCCTTTGTAGAAGTGCCGTCTATCCAGAAATACCTTATCAAGAAATGCAGGCTTCTCGGAAAGCGTGTCATTACAGCAACTGAGATGCTTGAATCCATGATTGAAAAGCCCCGTCCCACAAGAGCCGAGATTTCAGATGTTGCAAACGCTGTTTATGACGGATCATCTGCTGTAATGCTTTCTGGAGAGACTGCATCGGGCAAATATCCTGTAGCAGCCGTAAAGAACATGGCAGAGATCTCAGAGAGCACAGAGCAGGCTATAGATTATAGAAAGCGTTTTTCAACAACGGAATATGATATCAAGAATAATATAGACGCCGTATCCCATGCAACCTGCGCAATGGCGATCAACACAAAGGCAAAGGGAATAGTCATCAGCTCGCTTTCAGGTGTGACAGTACGCATGGTGAGCCGTTTCAGACCGCCGGTAGATATCATCGGAATGACCACATCCCTGAAAGCATGGAGAAAGCTTAATCTGAGCTGGGGGGTAACGCCGGTGCTCAGCGAGGAATTCAATTCAGTTGATGTAATGTTCTATCACGCAGTACAGAAAGCAAAGCAGTATTTTGAGCTTTGCCCTGGCGATAATGTCATTCTCACAGGCGGACAGACCAACGGCAAATCAGGCAACACCAACACCATCCGCCTTGAGACCATCAAATAAGAAGCAGCATATCACCGGTATGCGATTATACTCCGCTGCAAAAAAAGAATACATAAAGCAAACACGGCAGACAGCACAAAGAGGCTGTCTGCCGTAAATCATGTCCGGGGGTCAGATATATCCGATTTTACCGACACCGATAACACCGCGTCTGATAATACTTATCCCGAATTTATCAAATTCAAAAGTATCGGGAGTAAATCTGTCGAATTCAAAGCGGTCAAACTGGAATTTATCGTATTCAAATTTTTCATACTCAAAGACTTCAATACCGATCTCATCAATAATTTCCTGAGGCAGCTGATAGTTCTGATCGACCAGCCCGAAGAAAGTACAGCCGGATTCTACACAGAAAGACATAAACAGACTTTTGCCTGCATTGTAAACAAAGCCGCCGATAACACCTCCGACAAGGCTCCCGAGCATATAAGCAGCGACAGAAAGGGGAGGTATTTCAGAAAGTAATGCGCCGGCAAGTATTCCGCCGCCGACAGAAAAGACAGTAGTGATATGAAGCCGAGCTATTTCGTCAGCCATTTCCGCTTTGGATATCTTCCCGGAAGCGAACTTGATACCGCTTTCAAGAGAGCCTATCAACAATACTACAGCGGTGGAAATAACAGATGGATTGGTATTGAGAAAAGCTTCTCCAAGTTTACCGCTTTGGCAGCACGCAACAAGAGCTGCAGTTATAGAGCCGTTCAGAAAACTTTTTACAGAAGAGTTTAATCCCTGATAGCCTTTATCGACCAATGCGGCAGGGTCAATATCACCATCTTTTATCAGCATTAAGAATCCGTCAAGAAGCGTAGGGGCAATGCTTATCACTAAAGTAATCACAGCCGAGTTAAGCCCTGCGGAAAAAGCCTCGTTCATAATGCTTTTTGCAGTTACTAATTTATCGATATCTAATCCGCACTCGTTCAGAAGCTCTTTGTCAAGCTTGCATTTCTTTGCGGCTTTTGTTAACCGCTCTGCATCTTCACGGCTTAACGGAATAGACGAATTTCCTTTATTATCAGTAAATTTATCTGTGATGGTTTCAAGCACTTCATTATATTGAGCAACTTGTTCAATATTTCCGTTAGCCTGAGCAACCTCTATTTTATGTTTCAGAAGGTTTTGCGCTTTAATCAACTGGTCAGCCGGAATCAGTTTTGCCTGACCTTTATAAATTGAGCTGTTAAGATCTTTTTTATCAATATTTCGTTTTTCCAGAAATTCATCAAGGGATTCAAAGTTTTTTCCGGATCTTTCGGCATTTGCTCTTAATCTATTATAACGCTCAAGCGGAGTTTCAGATTGCGCTTTGTATGATTTGGCGGCATCTGAATAGTATTTAAGGCTGGATTTGCTGTCGTCTGCAATGATGTCAGGAGAACCAAAAGAAGTTAAGTCAGGTGCATTTGCGCTTGAATATGAATGGTTTACAGCGGCATTGACTTTAGTTGTTCCTGAATGCCATATCTCAGCAACAAATCCCTGCATCTTATCCGCCGGCAGATTAGATTTTTGTACTTTATCATTAATATCATCTATGGTATTTTTGATCTGAGCGCTGATGTCATCTGTCCATGCTGTTGTTAGCTTAGCGCTGAACTCAGCTCCGATATTATCCGCAACATATTTTATTCCCTGTTCAAATGCGTCACTCATTACTCGATCTCCATAAATTCAGCAAGCTCGTTCAGATAAAAGCTCAGTATTGCATATCTGAACATCTGGTCGGGTATCTTTGTATGCAGATCCTTTTTTGCGGTTAAATCGCCGATCGCGCCGCCTAATAACCCGCCGACAACTCCGCCGACCAGAAATCCGGCAGCTGCGCCTCCTGCGGTTCCGGCGGCAGCTTCACGACCGGGGTGCTTTGCTTTTTCAATGGATTCTGTATCGGCGACAGAATTATCAAACTGCTTGGTCATTTCAATGTATTTAGTAAAGAAAT
>ONNU01000174.1 GCA_900319255.1 uncultured Eubacteriales bacterium | reverse complement strand
CGAATTTCTGCTTTCTGTCCAACGCGCGGAGGATCGGTAGGGTGAGCTGATTCGGAATTTTGACATTCTCAGTCATCTGATTTACTGTATGCATTAGAAAGATTTGTAAAGCTCCTAACAATACCAACTCTTAGTCATTAAAGTCTGGCTTACCAAGGGGGTTAAGGAAAGGGGATTGCAAAAGGGGGAAAACTCAAGGGGGACACTCCTTGTGGTTTCTACCTTTTGACCCACCAAAGCAGAAATACTGATGAAGTATGGCTTAACGAATGAAAGCGGAACAGCGGATTATTTTTTTCGCGCCCAGCGGAGATGTCTGCTTTACGGATTCAGGTAATAGCTGAGAAAGAATTCTTTTGCCGTTTACTATAAATACGACTGTATAAATAATTCTTATATTACTCCGTACAAAACAGCAGGAAATATGCTATAATATAGCTGTACAAAATACTGAGGCAGATCTTCTGATCTGTAAAACAGGAGGAAGGATATGTCAAGATATATAGTATTTGACGTTGAAACACCCAATCGTTATAATGACCGTATCAGCGCCATCGGAATTTCTGTGATCGAAGACGGCAGGATCGTTGAAGAATATTATTCTCTGGTGGATCCGGAAACTCATTTTGATTATTTCAATACAAAGCTGACAGGCATCAGCGCAAAAACCGTAAAGGGCGCGCCGACATTCCCGGAAATCTGGAAAAAGATCGAACCTGTAATGTCCGGCGGAATGATAGTTGCGCATAATGCTGTTTTTGATATGGGGGTACTGAAAAAATGTCTCAGTGCATATGAGATCGAATGGAAGCCCTATGTCCGGTATATATGCACCGTACAGGTGGGCAGGAGGGAGCTTCCCGGGGTAAGCCATAAGCTTGACAGTCTTTGCGATTATTTCGGTATTGAACTTGACCACCATCACGCTGCAAGCGACAGCCGCGCATGTGCAGAGATCCTGCTTCGTTATGAAAAAGCCGGCGCAGAGCTGCGCAATTACATAAGAACATATTCATTGAATAAAGGAATGTCATGAGAAAATGGCATTCCTTTTTCTCACAATAAGCATAACAAGTAAATATATACAAAAACCCACAACAATTTTATTACTTTTGGCAATAAATATCACTGTAATTATATGATATAATACTAAGGTATTTTTTTTTACAGAAAAGAGGTACATTAGTAATGTATGAAATGTTAAACGGTTTTCGTAAACCCGGTGTCGAAGCAGGCTCAAAACTGATCGCTGCTTTTGATATGATGACGAAGAATCCTATGGCGCTGCAGAACAAACTGCTCATGGAGCTTCTCCAGGATAATAAGGATACCGAATATGGAAAGAAATACGGTTTTGGTGAAATAAAATCCATTGAAGAATTCCAGAAAAAAGTGCCCATCACAACCTACGACGATTATGCAGAGTACATTGACAGAATGGCAAAGAACAATGAAAGAAATCTGATCAGCTGCAATGATCCCGTATGGTATAATAAAACCTCAGGTACAGTAGGAGTGCCCAAGAAGATCCCCTATACCCAGAAGACTCGTGATATATTCGACCGTTACAGCCTCGGATATCAGAGAGGACTGCTTTATAAGACAATCGGAGATAAATACTATGGCGGACGCTGCGTTAATCTGATCCGCTGCGGCGGCGCTATCACAAAGCTGCCTGACGGAGTACCCTTCGGACCTATTTCAGAAGCTTCTGTCAGACCCTTCCAGCAGAAATGGGATATGTTCTTCTCCACACCGAGCCAGGGCATTTTTGCAGTAAAAGGCACCGATACCCGTTATCTGAATGCGAGGTATTCTCTGGCAGACAAGGATCTCAATAATATTCTTTGTACCTTCACAGGCTTTTTGCTTGATTACTGCCGTTATATTGAAAAGAACTGGGAAATGCTTGTCGAGGATATTGAAAAAGGCACGATCAACGAGTCAGTTGAGCTTCCGGATGAAGTACGCGAGGAGCTGACAGCAAAGCTCCAGCCTATGCCTGAAAGAGCAGCAGAGCTGAGAGCAGTATTTGAAAAAGGCTTTGATACACCGTTCATGCCGCAGATATGGCCTGAGCTTAATTATATTTGCGGCGGAGCTTCCGCAGGCTTTGCACGCTATACTGATGAGGTACGTTCCCGTTATCTTGGCACAGATGTTGCATTCTATTATCGCGGCATTTCTGCTTCAGAGGGCATTTTCACAGTTCCGGTTGGACTTGCTGAGCATAGCTCTTCACTTATCCCGGATTCACTTTTCTTTGAATTTATTGATATTGACGAAGAAGGCGCAGAGCCTGTCACAATGGATAAGCTTGAGGTAGGGAAGAAGTATGAGCTGATCGTTACCAACCATTCCGGCTTCTATCGCTACAGAATGAAGGACGTTCTTCTTGTAACAGGCTTTTATAATGCTACGCCTATGGTTGAATTCCTGTATCGAATTGATAAGACAGTCAGCCTGATGGGTGAAAAGACCACAGAGCTTGCTCTTCGTGTTGCTGCCGATAAAACTGCAAAGGAATGCGGCTTTATGCTGGTAGACAGCTCCGTATATCCGGATACAGAAAATGTTCAGTATGTATATATCATGGAGATCGACCGTGTACCGCAGGATCTGACAGAAGAACAGGTGCTCAGCTGTCTTGAGAAAAATCTTGCAGAAGCTAATCCATCATACGCTGAAAAGGTAAAAAGCGGTTTGATAAAGCCTGCAAAGATCCTTTATTCACAGCCCGAGACCTATGTTCTCTACAAAGAAATGCTTTTGATGAAGGGTAATTCCATCGCTCAGCTTAAACCTGTAACTGTTATAGGAAACGAGCTGCAGAAAAACTTCTTCTTTGCTCTTACAGAGGATTTTGAAGAGATCAAGGCTATTACAGGTAAAAAATAATATTATATGCTGCCCGGAATTCTGGCTTTCTGAAAAAAGCTCTGGGCAGCTTTTTGCTTGCCCAGAACAATATTTTTACTGCTCAGGATCGTTGAAGCTGGTCTGCTAAAATGTAAATAAGAAAAAATTTAAAGGAATACGCTTCAGGTTATTGTATTTACTTGATAACTATGTTATAATGACGATGGATATATAAAAATCCACAAAAGTGGTGAATGTTCTCTCAATTTATTTGGCAGGAGAGAGAATGTTTTCACCAAAGTAATTTTTTAAGGAGGTACTATTATGAAAACCAAGAAGATCCTTACCGTTATCCTGTCAGTTTGTATGCTTCTCTCAGTATTATCTGTGGGCGCTGTTTCAGCTTCTGCTGAATCACCGAGCATTACAGGCTCATGGATGTTCTCCGACATCGCAGCTGACAATGTGACTGAGGACGAACAGGCTGTTCTGAATTCAGCTCTCGAAGGCTACTCCGGCGTTTCTATCAACGCAAAGGATGTTGTCGCTACACAGATCGTTTCAGGTTCAAATTATGCTTTCCTCAGCATTCTGAAACCTACTACACTGGACGCAACACCTTACTGGGGAATCGTAACTGTTTATCAGAACGCAGAAGGCGAAGCTTCTATCAAGAATATCAAACAGATAGATCCCGAAAACATACTCGTAAAGGACAATATCACTACTCCTGCGCAGGGCGCATGGATTGTTGAGGCAGAGGAGGAGGCAGCTTCTGTTCCTGAGGATGTTCAGAAAGCCCTTGACTCATATGTAGGTGTTGCCCTTTCACCTATCGCTGTTATAGCTACACAGACAGTATCAGGCAAGAATTACTGCATGCTTGCATATGGTACTATCGAATCTGAAAGCCCCGTTACAAGCCTTTATGAGGTAGACGTTTATTCAAACGCTGAAGGTGAAGCTGAGATCACATCTGTAAATGTATTTGATCTTGAAGCATATGTAACAGAGCAGGAAGATGAAGAGTCACAGGAAGAATCCACAGAGACAGTCGGACCCTCCGGCGCATGGTCTTTCTCAGATCTTGCCGCAGAGACCGTTTCAGCAGAAGAGACCGAGATCTTCAACAACGCTATGACTGGTGTTGAGGGCGCAGATTACACCCCTAAGGCTGTTATCGCAACTCAGATCGTATCCGGTACAAAGTATGCATTTCTTTGCGAAGGCAGGTATGTTGTTCCGGGTTCAGAGCCCTACTGGAGCATCGTAACAGTTTATGTTGATATTGACGGCAACACAAGCGTTTCAAATATTTCCGAGATTGATCCCGCTGACGTTAAAACTCTTGAGAACGTTCAGGATAAGGGCACTGGTTCATGGAATTCAGAATCTGTTGAAGCAGAATTCGGTCTTCCCGAAAACGTACTTAACGCTCTGAACAGCAATAACGGATTAGACCTTTCCGCTATCGCAGTTCTCGGCACACAGATTGTAGCAGGAACAAACTACCGCATCCTTGCATACGGTGATCTTATTACAGCTGAGCCCAGAACAGATCTTTATGTTGTAGACGTATTCGTTGATGTAGATGGCAATGCAGTTATCTCATCAATTGATGCTTTTGATCTTATTGCTTATGTAGAAAAGGTTGAAGAGGAATCATCTGAGGAAGTATCTGAGGTTTCAGAGGAAAGCGCAACAGAGTCATCTGCTGAGGCTTCAAAAGAGACATCAACAACTCAGACAAGCACAACTACAGCAACTACCACAACCACAACTACAACAAATACAGCTGCACCTGCAACAGGCAGCAGCGACAATGCAGCTATCATAGCTGTTATTATGCTTCTCGCTGGTGGTATTTTCGCAGTATCATACACAATGAGAAAAAAGCAGAGATAATCAATTCTTGAAATAGCCCAAAAAACGACAGCCGCCGCAGGCAAAAAAATGCGGCGGCTGTTTTGCGTTATTTGCAAAAACTACTCAAAATCAGGCTTTTCCGCTTAATCAAATAGATATCCGGATAATTAATTTACTAAAATTTCCACCGATAATTGTATTATTTAATAATTTCCGGAATTTTTTAAATAAAAGGCATTATTGTTAATAAAAAAGATATTATTCTCAGTTGACAATATGATAAAAATGTGATACAATAACCTATCATATAGGTAGGTTATTGTGCCGGTTAAAGCCTACCATTCATATATAAAATATATGCTATGAATTGAGTTGATGTTATGCTTTTTGATCTTAGAAACGAAACAATAAAAAACAATATCAGACAGGCAGAATTCGGTATCGAAAGGGAAGGTCTTAGAGTTAATGAAGACGGCACACTTGCTCAGACGCCCCATCCCTTTGAAATGCATAAAAACATAGACCGTGATTTTTGTGAAAACCAGATCGAGATCATCGGAGATGTTTTCACAGATCCGCAGGAGCTTAACGATCAGCTTAAAGATCTGCAAAGATTCATCAACAGCGGACTGCGGGAGAATAATGAGCTTTTGTGGCCTTTTTCAAATCCCCCGAGGATCAGCAGGGAAGAGGATATTCCTGTCGCTGAATACACAGGCAATCTGCAAAGCAAATCCATTTATCGACAGTATCTTGCCAAGAAATACGGTAAAATGAAAATGCTGTTTTCCGGGATACATCTTAATTATTCATTTTCCGCCGAGCTTCTGAAAAGCGCATATGAGCAAAGCGGGGCAGACGATCCTGAAAAATTCAGAAATGATATATATCTGCGTCTTGCGTCAAGGCTTACACAGTACGCATGGCTTGCAGTATATCTGATGGCAGCAAGCCCTGTTTCAGACCGCACGGTGGGCACGGACAGCAATGTGTATTCTTCGATACGATGTTCGGATAAGGGCTACTGGAATCTGTTTATCCCGCTTCTCGATTACAGCAGCCTTGAAAGCTATATCGCAAGTATCCGGAAGTATATAGATGACGGCAATCTGCGTTCGGTTTCGGAATTATACTACCCTGTACGGGTGAAGCCCAGGGGCGCAAACAGCCTTGAAGTCCTTGCTGAAAAAGGCATCAATCATCTTGAGCTGAGAGTTATAGATGTCAACCCGCTTTCTCCTACGGGAATATTTGTGGAGGATATCAGGTTTATCCATCTTTTGATGCTTTATCTTTCCTCATTGCCGGAGCGTGAGTTCACCGAAAACGACCAGGTAAAAGCCATAAAAGATATCAAGCAGGCAGCTGTTTTCGGAAATGAGGAATTCAGACAAAAGGCAAAGCTTGTTCTTGCTGATATGCAGGCATTCACGGTAAGGCATTTCCCGGAATATGCAGAGGTGATTGATTATCAGCTTGAAAAGCTCCGACCCGGAAACAGCTATGCTGATATCATAAGCAGCCGTTTCGGGGATGCTTATATGGAAAAAGGTCTGGAGCTTGCAAGAGAATATCAAAGGAGTGTAGGCTATGTGTGAAATATTCGGCTTGTCGTCCCAAAACGAATTTGCCGCAAATGAATATCTCAGAACATTTTTCAGCCACAGTGTGCATCATCCTCACGGCTGGGGACTTGCCTGCATTTCCCGGAACGGCGCTCTTATCGAGAAAGAAAGCATAGAAGCATCAAAAAGCAATTATCTGAAGGAGCGGCTTTCACAAAACGTAGAAGCAAAGATCATCCTTGGGCATATCCGTTATGCAACCATCGGTAATGTTGAATATAAAAACTGCCATCCCTTCACAGGAAAGGACAGCACAGGCAGACGATGGACGCTTATCCATAACGGGACGATATTTGATTATCCCCCGCTGAATCCCTATATTCAGGATCAGATAGGCGATACAGACAGCGAAAGGATATTTCTCTATCTGATGGACAGACTCAATAAAGCACAGCTGCAAAAAGGCTCAAGGCTGGTATTTGAGGAACGCTTTTCATTGTTTGACAATATCATATGCGATATGTCAAAGGGAAATAAGCTGAACCTTTTGTTTTCTGACGGCAAATATCTTTATGCGCATACAAATTGCAGCGGGACGCTTTTTTATCTGACAAAGAATAATATGACGATACTTGCAACAGTACCGCTGACCGAAGAAGCATGGCAGCCGCTGCCGTTTACACGTCTGACTGCATTTTATAACGGCAGGCTTTACAAGACAGGAACCGATCACGAGCATGAATACTTTGAGAGTGAAGAATCCATGAAACTGTTGTACAGCATATTTGCAAATCTGTAACGGAGGCTGATAATATGACAAAAGAAGAAATAATGAATCAACTATATAACCGCTATATCAGACCGACTGAAAATAAAAATGGAAGCTATATCGGCGTGGAGATCGAAATGCCGATCGTAAATCTTGAGCACAGGGCAGTAGATTTTGAAATTGTTCACTCCCTTACCGCAGCCTTCCTGAAAGAGTTTGATTTTATACCCACCGGCATTGATGAACAGGGAAATATCTATTCAGCGCTGAACAGAAAAAACGGAGATATCTTCTCCTATGACTGTTCCTATAACAATATGGAGTTTTCCTTTGGCAAGGAAAGCGAGCTGCATACGATACACGGACGTTTCTGCAGATATTATGAATTTGTGCAGGACTTTTTCAGACCCCACAATCACACCCTCACAGGCATGGGAACAAATCCGAACAGACTTGTGAATAATAATATTCCCATCGAAAACGGAAGATATAAAATGCTGTTTCATCATCTGTCATCCTTTTCAAAATATGCATGTCTGCCTATGTATTTCCATCGTTATCCCCAGTTCGGAATGTTTTCAAGCGCATCCCAGGTACAGCTTGATGTGACAAAGGAAACTCTTCCCGGGGTCATCAATGCTTTCAATCAGATAGAACCGATAAAAGCGCTGCTTTTCAATAATTCTGTTCTTTTGAATGAAAATGAAGATCTTCTCTGCTGCCGTGATATGCTCTGGGGAAACAGCACCCACGGTATCAATCCGCATAACGTAGGAATGTACGACTGCGAAATAAAAACGGTTGACGATATCCTGAACTACATCTCCACCACAGCGATTTATTGCGTTGAGCGTGACGGAAAATATCTCAACTTCAAGCCGGTAAATATTCTCGAATATTTCAATATCGACAGGCTTACAGGCGAGTATCTTGAAAACGGGGAGATTCGTTCCGTAGAGTTCAGCCCCCGTCCGGAGGATATTGAATATCTTCGCACCTTTAAATCCGAGGATCTTACATACAGAGGCACTATCGAATTCCGCAGCGGCTGCTGTCAGCCCATCAGCGATGTAATGACAATATCCGCATTCCATCTGGGACTTCTTAATAAAACGGAGGAGCTTACAGATCTGATAAAGAATGATAGGTCACTTTATAATAACGGCTATAATGCAACAGAGCTGCGCCGTCAGCTTGTCTGTCGTGAGCTGCCAGCTTATATAGATCAGGACGGAATGTACGATCTTGCAAAGAAGGTGCTTGATCTGTGCAGCACAGGACTGAGTGAAAGGGGCTTCGGTGAGGAGATCTATATCAGACCGCTTTACGAACGCATAGAAAAACGCACCAATCCTGCAAGGACTATGCTTGACCGCCTGAAAAACGGCGAAGCGATAAATAAAATTGTAAAAGACTACGGCAGGATATGACGAAAAAAATATAGCGCCGGCAGCGATATTATCTCAATACGCTGCAGGCGCTCCGGATTATTCAGCCGGTATTGAAGATCATCAGCCTTTTCAACGATCTCTGCAAATGCCCTGAATACCGCAATTTCCTGTGTGCAGGGGGAGCGCAGATATTCAAACCGGTTCAGAAACTCAGGTATCTGAGGAAGAAATCTTCCGATCAGAATACCTGCCCCCATGCAAAGGATCACCCAGACTGTCGGATATTTCTTAAAAATGTTGATACCGCTTTTATTTTCCATAATAACACTTCTTTCTATAGACGTATTCAAATATATCAATATATAACAGATTTTTTAAGCCGTCCTTTTCAGGTACGGCATTTTTGTTATTTGCAGCAGGGATTATTTTCGGAACAGCCATTTACTGAAGTTAAAGCTTTTAGATAATCAACAACAACCTCAGCGCCTTCATTTGATATTGAATAATGCATCCATTTTCCGTCCTTGCGTCCTGTAACAATACCGGAATCGCAAAGTATTTTCATATGATGGGACAGGGTAGGCTGTGTGATATGAAGATCATCAAGCAAGACACAAGCACATTTTTCGCCGCTTTGAAGCAGCTTCAATACCCTTATGCGGTTTTCATCAGCCAGAGCTTTGAAAACACCGGCGATCTTTTTTTCGCACAGTTCCATAAGATAATCCTCCGAAAATGGTTATACTATTATTATATTCAAGTCTGTCAATTTGTCAATATGTTTTTATGTTTTTTTACCAGTTGACAAAAGATTTTTTTGATAATAAAATAAAAAATGTTGCTGAGGCAACAGATAAATATTTTTGATTTTTGTATAATATAACATAGAAAATATAAAAAGGAGTGAGCCGGTATGGCAGAAATGAACAGCCGTAAGGCAGCTATAGTAGGATGCGGATTTGTAGGATCAGCTTCGGCTTTTGCACTGATGGAAAGCGGATTGTTTTCGGAGCTTGTTCTGATAGATGCGGACAGGAACAGAGCAGAGGGCGAAGCGCTGGATATCAGCCATGGACTTCCTTTCTCAAAGCCCATGCAGATCTATGCAGGCGACTATGAGGATATAAGCGACGCAGCTGTCGTGATCGTTACAGCAGGGGCAGGACAAAAGCCCGGGGAAACAAGACTTGACCTTGTAAAAAAGAATGTTGCGATCTTCAAGTCGATCATTCCTCAGATTGCAGAATATAATCAGTGCGGCATACTTCTGGTAGTTGCAAACCCTGTAGATATCCTGACATATGTTGCAAAGCAGCTCAGCGGATTTCCCTCGAATCGTGTATTCGGATCAGGCACAGTGCTGGATACAGCAAGGCTCAAATATCTGCTTGGCGAACATCTGGGTGTGGACAGCAGAAGCATCCATGCGTTTATTATCGGCGAGCACGGTGACAGCGAGATCGCCGCATGGAGCAGCGCGAATGTTTCAGGCGTACCGCTTCATAAATTCTGCGAGATGAGAGGTCATTTCGATCATCAGCAGTCAATGGAAAAGATTGCCGAGGGTGTCAAGAACAGCGCATATGAGATAATCGAAAAGAAAAAGGCGACCTATTATGGTATCGCAATGTCAGTAAAGCGTATCTGTGAGGCTATCGTGAGGGATGAGAAATCCATTCTTCCTGTATCCAGTATCCAGGAAACTGAGGATATAAGCGGCGTAGCTCTGAGTATGCCCGCTATCGTGGGCAAAAACGGCGTTGAAGATCTTGTACCGATCGAGCTTGATGAATTTGAAAAAGCTGCGCTCAGACAGTCAGCTGATACACTAAAAGCAGTACTGGATGATGTAATGGAATGATAAGACAGCAGGATATTTCAACGAGAAAACAGCTCAGAGTTTGATAAAAAAAGGTTACCATATAATATGGTATCTTGTAATCAATACACTTCATCTGCTATAATATAATTAATAATTTGATCTTACGCAGGATCAAAAATCAAGGAGGACGATTAAATGAGCGGAATTGAAAAAGTGTACGAATTTCTGGATACTGCAAAGACCTATTATCTCGCAACGGTCGAGGGAGATCAGCCGAGAGTAAGACCCTTTGGTACAGTTTTGCTTTATGACGGCAGACTTTATATCCAGACAGGCAAGGTGAAGGATGTATCAAAGCAGCTTGCGGCAAATCCGAAGGCTGAGATCTGCGCATTCATGAACGGAAGATGGCTGCGTGTCACAGGAGAGCTGGTAAACGATGACAACAGGGATATCAAGGCAGCGATGCTTGAAAAAATGCCCGAGCTGAAAGCAATGTACAGCGCAGATGATGATAATACACAGGTGCTTTATTTCAGCAATGCTTCAGCGACCTTCAGTTCCTTTACAGAAGCGCCGGAGACCATAGAATTCTGAGGAGGTTTTATCAATGGAAGAGAAAGAGATTATACTTGAAGCAATGAGAAAAGCAGGAGAACCCCTTAATGCCGGAAAGGTAGCTGAGCTGACCGGACTTGACAGAAAGGTGGTAGATAAAGCATTTGCCGCAATGAAAAAGGACGGCTCCATCGTATCACCCGTCCGCTGCAAATGGGAGCCAGCCGAGAAATAACAGGCTTTAATTCAATACGGTTTATACAGTAAAAGAGACTGACGATTCCGCCGGTCTCTTTTTTGGGTTCGCCCGGCATGGGCGTAGTCTAATCGGTGAAAGTCCGTAAAGTGCCCTGATAGTGGGAAACTTACAGCCAAAGGCAAGGGTG
>ONNU01000137.1 GCA_900319255.1 uncultured Eubacteriales bacterium | reverse complement strand
TGCGAGTGATGGGACTTGAACCCATACGTCGTGAAACACACGCCCCTCAAACGTGCCTGTCTGCCTATTCCAGCACACTCGCATATTATTTTGTTTTCCTTCGTTCCCCTCGTTTGTTTGTTTCTCTCGGGAACGATATTTATTATATCAGAACAATACCGTTTTGTCAAGCATTTTTTTAAAGTTTTTTTATTTTTTTTGAATTTATTTTCAGACGCTCAAAACCCCGGTTCTGATGCGGCTTTCCGGGCATTGATATAACCCGGCGATGCTTCCGGTGTCCCCTGTCCTTGAAAAAAATTTCAAAAATTCCGGAAACACCGGAGCGCCGGGTTTCAATTATTCATATCTCACGGTAGTTTCCAAGGAACGAAAACTCTACCAGCTCGTCTGATAATGCGCAAAGCATATTCAGGATCTTATTATCAGCAGTAGTTCCTGTGAAATCAAGATAAAACATATATTCAAATTTCTTTCCGCAGCGGGGTCGGGATTCGATCTTCGTCAGATTCAGCCCGTGCGCCGCAAATCTGCAAAGCGTGCTGTACAGCGAGCCTGTGACATGAGGAAGCGCAAAGCTCAGACTGATCTTGTCTGCGTCCGGCTCTATGTACATCTTCCGGGAGATGACAATAAATCTTGTGGTATTATTCGGGTTGTTCTGGAAGCCTGTCCTGATGATCTCCAGACCGTATTTCTCCGCTGCGTCCTCGGAACAGATGGCTGCCGCTGTGATATCATCGCCCTCCGCTACCATCTTTGCAGATGCCGCTGTGCTGACAAAGCTTTCGGATTCTATCTGCCTGTTGGCATTGAGGAAATCCGAGCATTGTGACAAAGCCTGCTCATGGGAATATACCTTCTTTATATCAGTGAAGGATGCGCCCTTTTTCACTGCAAGACAATGATCCACCTTGATATCAGCTGCCGCAGCTATATAAAAGCGATGGGCAAGCATAAGATCGTATACCGCAGTCACAGAGCCTGCCGAGCTGTTTTCTATGGGAATGACACCGAAATCAGCCTCGCCGTTTCTTATAGCCTCAAAAACGGATTTAAAGGGTGAATAAAACTTCGGCTCACAATCCGGAAATACCTTCATTGCCGCCTTATGCGCATATGTCCCCGCTACTCCGAAGCAGGCGACCCTGATATTCTTGTCCGTGTAGGGCACTGTCTTTTCTGCGGTATTTATCATGTTTTTAAGCTCTGTGCCGCTGCCCAGCATATCGTGCTGCAATGCCCGGCTAAGCTCCATTATCGACGAATAAAGCAGTCTTGCGCTTCCGCCGAATTCTCCTGCCTCCTCCTCTACATTATCAAGAACTTCATTTTCCCTTTCGGGGTTGAAGATCTGCATACCGTTTTCCATTTTGAACCGGGCTACCTTTTTTGAACATTCCATTCTTCTTTTGAAAAGCTCTACCAGCTCCTTATCTATTTCATCAATTTCATCTCTGATGGGCTTCAGGCTCATTTCCCTTACTCCTTTTCTTTCAGTATCAGCTTATCGTTATTCCTGCGATCAATATTTCTACATCTTTTCTGCCTGCATACAATCTTACAGCTTTTCCACTTCGGCAAGAAGATTCACTGCCGCTATGGCTGCCGCTGCTTCTATGACCGGGACTGCGCGGGGGACAATGCAGGGATCGTGTCTGCCGTGTATTTCAAGCTTTGCGTCCTTTTTCAGGGTCAGATCAACCGTATTCTGCTCCCTGCTGATGGACGGGGTGGGCTTTATCGCAGCTCTGAATATTATCGGCATTCCCGAGCTGATGCCCCCCAGTATACCGCCGTGATTATTTGTGCGTGTCCTTACTGTATCGCCGTCGTAATAGAATTCATCATTGTTTTCACTTCCGCGCATTTCCGATGCCCTGAAGCCTGCGCCGAATTCTATTCCCTTTACTGCCGGGATGCCGAATACTATCGAGGATATCACTCCCTCGATGCCATAGAACATGGGCGAGCCTACACCCGCAGGCATACCGGTTATCGCACATTCCACAGTGCCGCCGATACTGTCAAGCGACTTCCTGCATTCCTCTACCCTCTCCCTCATCTGCTCCTCCTTTGAGGGGTCAACAAGTGCAAAGGCGCTTTTATTGAGCCGTTCTCTCAGCTCATCAGGTATACTCACAGGATCAAAGGGATGATCTTTTATATCTCCGATGGAAGCTATATGAGCAGCGATGCCGATACCCTTGTTTTCAAGTATCTGACGGCAGACTGCTCCTGCAAAGACTATCGGCGCGGTAAGTCTGCCGGAAAAATGACCGCCGCCGCTTATATCGTTAAAGCCGCTGTATCTGATATTGCCTGTATAATCAGCATGACCGGGACGGGGACAGGACAGGATATTGCCGTAATCTCCCGAACGGGTATTGGTATTGCTTATCACAGCGCAAAGGGGCGCTCCTGTGGTGGTATCGTTCAGCACGCCTGAAAGTATCTCCGGGATATCCTTTTCAAGTCTGGGCGTTGCTGTCTTATCCTTACCCGGCGCTCTTCTTGCCATTTGCAGATATATCTTCTCTGTATCAAGCTTCACTCCTGCGGGGAGACCGTCAATGACAACGCCTATCCCCTTTCCGTGGCTTTCACCGAATACAGATATCTTTATTTCATTCCCCCATGATGACATCTTTTATTCCTCCTAAGCTCTGGTAATCCTCAAAAAACGAGGGATATGATTTATTTATGCTTTCCATATCTGAAATGATAATATCCTCTCCGCAGGCAGCAGCCGCAACAGCCATTGACATTACGATGCGATGATCGTTATAGCCCTCGACCTCGCCGCCCCGCAGAGCCTTCACTCCCTCGATAACAAGTCCGTCCTCAGTTTCCTCTATTTTCGCTCCAAGACGTGAAAGCCCGTCCCGCATTGCTGCAAGCCTGTCACATTCCTTTATCCTGAGCCTTGCAGCTCCCCGGATGACCGTTTTTCCCTCAGCAAGGGCTGCTGCAACGCTGAACGCAGGAACCATATCGGGGATATCAGCAGCGTCAAGCTCGATACCGTGAAGCCTGCCGCCCTTCATTATCAGCTTATCATCCACAATGCTGATATCTGCGCCAAGTCTTTTATATATCTCAACACACGCCTTATCTCCCTGTGTGCTGTTCATATCCAGATTATCTATTGTTATCTCACCGCCGAGAGCAGCCGCCGTCATAAAGAAAGCAGCCTGTGACCAGTCGCCCTCGACCTTATGATCTCCCGCTGTATATTTCTGACCGCCGGGGATGAACCAGCCGTTTTCCGAAGCTCTGACCCTGATGCCGAAGCTTTCCATGGTCTGCAGGGTCATATTGATATATCCCACAGACT
>ONNU01000086.1 GCA_900319255.1 uncultured Eubacteriales bacterium | reverse complement strand
TGCCTTACTATCTGTCACAGAGCCGCATTGCCGAGATGCATTCCATTCTGGAGGGAGGGACGACCGATGCCCGCAATACGCAAGATCAGGATAGTTAATTTCAGGTTCAATGACGGTGCAAAGCTGATACCTGATGAGATATTCTGCACCGAAAATTCCGAAGGCAAGCCGATAGATACCCTGCTGAATCTTGATAACGGCGGCGGAAAATCCGTTATTGTGCAGCTTATGCTTCAGCCCGTCTGCCCGAAAGCAAAGGTGCAGAACCGCAGCATCAGTGACTATTTCCAGAAGGGCACAGACCATGCCTTTGTTCTTATAGAATGGGCATTGGACGGCTCATCAAACAGTCTGCTCACGGGTATCGCATTAGCTGCAAGCACGACTGCCGACGACGAAACCGAAAGCAGATCAGTGCGCTATTATACATTTATTAACGACTATGCAAAGACCGGCGACAGATCGGATATCGTGAATCTTCCGCTTACCGAACGCAAAGGCAGCCGCATCCGTCCGCTATCCTATGATGAACTTCGCAAATATCTGCAAAGCAGGAAGATAGATTATTATCCCTCCGATTCTCTCCGGCGCTATCATAAACGCCTTGAGGAATATGGTATTCTCCATACTGAATGGGAAAACCTTCTTGTCCGTATCAATTCGGTCGAAGGCGGAATTGAAAAATTCTTTGAGGAATACAAGACTGCCGACCGTCTCCTTGACCGTTTTATAATTCCGGGGGTAATGCCTGATGATAAAAGATCGTCAGAAGAGCTTGAGGAAATGTTTGAAAAATATGCCGAGAGCTATGCCGGGCAGGAGGAAAACCTCCGTATTCAGTCACAAATCAAAGCATTTACTGTGAAATCAGAGGGTATAATCCCGCTTATCAAGGATATGTGGAACGCCGAGAATGCGAGGATCAATTCGATACAGGCATTGTTTGACCATTTATATACTCTTGAACATAATATAAGACTGGAAACGACCACAAAAGATCAGCTGGAAGGAACGATCGCCGGCCTCAGAGCAAAGCTGCATCATATAAAAGCTGAAAAAACATCGGAAGCATATTATCTTTCAAAGGAACAATATGATGAGGCAGAAGATCGGCTTGAAGAATGTACAAAAACAAAAGAATCTGCTGAGAACAGGCGCAACAGTCTGAGCCATACGTTAAACGTGCTGAATGCCGCAAAGGAATATGAGGAGCTTATCGGGCAGCAGGATACGGAAAAGGCTTTGCTCGCTAAGATCAGGGAGCTTGAGAATGGAACACAGGATTCCCGTATACTGTCATTGAAGTATTCGCTTTCGGTAAAAACAGCCGGATTAATGCAGCAGACAGATAAGGCGCTGGAGCTTGAAAAAAATACCAGAGGCAGCCTGACAGAAACACTTTCTGAGATCAGGGAGACGATCTTACAGCTTGAAAAACAACATTCCGATAAAAACAACAGTCTTAACCAGATCATCGGTCAGAGAAAGTATTTGTCCGATCAGATCAGTAAAAGATTGTCTGCGCTTTCTCTGCACATAACAGTTATGCTTGACGGAGATTATTCAAGGGAGGATAAAGAGAATATCCGGTCAGGCTATGATAAACAGCTCGGACTTGCTGATGAACAATTCAGCAGATACCTCAATGAAGAAGATAAGCTCAGGCAGGAACTTGACAGTCAGGATAACAGGCGTACAGAGCTTGCCCGATCTCAGGCAAACTGCATTTTACATCTGGAACAAGAGAAAGCCGCGCTGAAAAAGTATCGTGAGGATTATAATAAAGTAATTACAGTATTGGAGCATCTTTCAATTCCCGCCGACAGGCTGTTTTCCGATGAACCTATAACAGCCCTTGACGATATCCTCGGAAGGCTTCGTGAACAGCTTAAAAAGGCTGAGCGTTCTGCCGAAATGCTTACCGAGCAGATAAGATGTATTCAGGCAGGCCACCTCCATCTGTCTGATAAAGTCGTCAGCTTTCTGTTGAGATCAGGCGTATCTTATCAGACCGGCGAGCAATATCTGAATTATCAATCGCCCAGGGTTCGGGAGATTATCCTCTCGGCGGATCCTCTTGCGGCATATTCTGTCATTGTAAATAACGAGAAGGAAAAATCAAAGCTTCTGTCACAGTCTGTCGATATATGGTTCCCGTCTGTCGTCCCTGTATATACACGATCTGAAATTGCTGATATGGCTGACGGCAAATGGAACGAAGAAAACCGTTTCCTTTCCTCCTATGATAAAGAGTTTTTCCGTGACGCTGCGGCTTATTCAGAGCATATCGGTTCCAGACTTGATGATGCAAAAAAAGAGGTTGGGGAACTGCGGCATCAGATAGGTGAATGGGAGACAGAAAGAGAGATATTGTCACACTTTGGATATACCGCTGATGATGAGCAGCTTATATTGGAAAAAGTAAATTCCTTTGAAAATAAACAAAAGAAGATCCAGGAGGAGCTTTCAGAGCTTGACAGACGAAAATCCGAAATCAGAAAGCGGACAGAAGAACTGAGAAGGCTCAGAGAGTAACAGCAAAAGCTTATACATACAAAAAAAAAAAACAAAGAGG